>JAISFM010000020.1 GCA_031263605.1 Clostridiales bacterium
AAACTTTCAACAAAGGTATAACTATGTTTCAAACTTGAATTGCGGGAAAATTTTTGAAAAGGCGCGGAAAAACTTTTTATAAAAAGTTTTTCCGCAAACGACAAAAACAACAACAACGACAAATAAAAAAACAAAAACAAAATAAAAAAGAAAAATGGTAACACGCCTCAACGTCAACCCCACGCGCATGGAACTGCGCCGCCTGAAAACGCGCTTAAAGACCGCTATGCGGGGGTACAAACTTTTAAAGGACAAATCCGACGAGATGATTCGCCGGTTTATGGGCTATATCCGCCTCAATAAGGCCTTGCGCGAGGAATTGGACGGCGAGATTGCGCGCGCGTTGCGGGCGTTTATGCTGGCGCGCGGCATGATGATGCCCGAGGATGCGCAAAGCGCGGTCGCCCTGCCCGCCTGCGCGCTGCGCATACGGGCGGAAACCGAGAACGTGATGGGCTTGACCGTGCCGAAATTGGCGATCGGGGAAACCGCCGCCGGGGAATTGTACCCTTACGGTTTCGTGTCCACCAACAGCGAGTTGGACAATTCGATCTCGCTCCTGTCCAAACTCATGCAAAAAATCGTGCGCCTCGCCGAGGTCGAAAAGGTTTGCAACATGCTGGCGGCCGAAATCGAAAAGACCCGCCGCCGCGTCAACGCCCTCGAATACGTGATGATTCCCCAAATCAAGGAAACGATCAAATTCATTACGATGAAACTGGACGAAAACGAGCGCGGGAATTTGATCCGCCTGATGAAAGTCAAGGCGATGATCGAGAGCCAAGGGGAGTAAGGGGGGCTATAAAACCCGCAAACACTCTAACCGAGTATTCCCTTTTTTGCCTTTTCGGTTAAGGACTTAGAACCTGTATTCACAGATAAGAAACAACATATTTTCGAGGGGTTTTTGTGTCCGGCCAGGCGTTTTTCCGAAGCCGTAGCAACGCTACGACGAGGAAAAAGAACGCTGACGGACGCGAAAAGACCCGAAAAGATGTATTTCGTTCTGTGAATACAGGTTCTTAAAAAAGAAGGCCGTATGATTTGTCGATCATGCCGCGCAATACGTCGTCGGGAACGGAACCGTCGAGATAAACGGAGTTCCAGTGGATTTTGTTCAAATAATATCCCGGCGTTATGTCCTTATATTGCCCGCGCAAAAAATCGCCGTCGGTGGGCGGCAATTTCAAGGAAATAATCGGCCTGTTCGCGTTGTCGCTGCCTTGCAGCGCGAACATTTTGCCGCCGACCGTGTATCTTGTCGCTTTCCATTCCTCTTTGTAGTCTTTGGTTGCGCCCCGCTTTTCCGAACAATATTGATCGAGCCAAGCATACTTCATGCTGATTTGCCTCCTTAAAATATACGGGTAATATAGCATAATCGATTAGCAAAGTTAATTGTGTTTCATGTTTTGCCGTCCTATCGCCAGCCGGAATTGCGCGGCGCGTTTCGGGCGGACCAAGCGGCGTGGCGCGCCTGCGCGGCGTCCCAGTCTTTTTGTTTGTAGTGTATAACGATAAAATAAACGATTGCGATCGGCCAAACAAATACAATCGCAAGCGCGAGCAGGCAGCCGCTTAATTTAGGGCGCGGCCCGATCGGGCGCGGCGGCTCCGGCTCGGTCGGCGGCGCGTTGTATGTATGGATAACGGGCGGCGGGGGGACGGGGCGTTCGGGCTCCTTTTCGTGCGCCGTGCCGCAATAAGGGCAACGGTAAACGCCGCCCGCCATATTTTGCGGATCGACGGACGCGCCGCACGAACTGCATATATACTTTACGAGTGCCATGTAAATAGTATATAACAAAAAAGCGGCGTTGGCAACAGAATTGTTACAATTTAATGAATTTTAGCGTCTGCGATAAAGGTTTCGCAACGACTCTGTTTCGAGCGGCCTGCCCGTCATAGCGGTTGCCGAAGTCGTATCCTATGCGGTCGCACGATGGTAAAGCGCGTCGGCCGTAATGCGCTATGTCATACCTAACGGGAGTGTACAATCCGCGTTGCTCATGAACACGGCTCGGTCTTGCACGGAGGACGGCGATAAGCGTCCATTGTTGCCAATCTTTATATAAAAAGGCGCGTTTCGTGTTTTGTAGAGATTGCCGCGTCGCGCTGCGCGCTCCTCGCAATTGACCGGTAGCAACGCGGGTTGCACACTCCCTTATTATAGCGGTCATGGCGCGCGCGGTCTTGACGGCTTGCGGTGGGCGATGAATGATCGGCGGCTTAATAACGCCGTTGATTGGCGGCATAATCGACTTCAAAAACAGGGATTCATTTACGAGGGAGCCTATTGTATATCGTTTTGAATCTCCGGCAGGAATTTCCAGTACCGTTCCGGCATAAAGGCGCGGCGGCGGCGTTCGCTCTTGCGTTCCTCGACCGCGATGCCGTCGTAATAGCGTTTCCATAGGGCTTGAAAATTCATCTCGGTTTGCGTCAGTTCGATTTCGGGGTCGGAGGCCGTTTTCCCGACGCGGTACTTTTTCCCGTCGTACAGCCCCAACAATTTGCGGTTGACGTCGAAAATACCGAACGGCCGGCCGTTCAGACGGTCGGCGAAGTGCGGCATGACGTACTCTAAAATGTCGTGGTCGGGGGCGATCGGGGCATAGAGGACGCCCGACGCCGTTTCCCGAAACCGCGTAAAGCCCAAAAAGCGATGGCATTCGGCGTTGAATTTGGCTAAAAGGCCGTTGAACGCGATCACGCGCGGGTCGGCAAAGCGCGACAGAACGCGCCCGCCCCTTGCGGTCGCCGCCGTGCGCGGCTCCGGCCCTTGAAACGCCAGCGTTAAATAATTGTAAATGACCGTGTCCCTGTCCGCGGAACGGGTGCGGAATACGCGCAAAACGTTGTCCAAGCCGTCGCGGCCCGTCCGCCGCAAAATGCCGCTCGCGACCCGCTCCGCTTTTTCGGGTTCCGTCGCGACGGTCGTATTTTCCTCGACCGTCAGTTGTTGAAAGTCGTTTGACGGCAGAATCCGCGCCGCGTTTTGGCCGTATCGGTACGCCTCGAACACGCAGGTGAGAAAGCCGCCGATTGAGTTGTCATATAAAAAAATCATTTCTTTTTTTAGGGAATAGGGGGTAGGGGGTAGGGGGAGGGTAGGGGATAGATAAAAGGTAAGAGGTAAGAGGTAAGAGGTAAAAGGTAAGAGTGATTAGTGGTTAGTGATTAGTGTCGGTTAGGGAACATTGCGCGAAACACCCGGCATTCTTTCCGTGCGTGAAGAATCTCAACCGTTATCGAATGCGCAATGCAGAATTGCGGCGGTATTGTTGGGGAGTGTACAATCCGCGTTGCTCATGAATACGGCTCGGCCTTGCGAGGAGGACAGCGATAAGCGTCCGTTGTTGCCAATCTCTATATAAAAAGGCGCGTTTCGTGTTTTGTAGAGATTGCCGCGTCGCGCTTCGCGCTCCTCGCAATGACCGTTAGCAACGCTGCTTGTGCACTCCCGAATTAATGATAAATGACTAATGATTAATGATTAATTTCGGATAGGTCTCGTTAAATCGGCATTGCCTGTGGGCAAGAAACGAAAAGCATACCGGAAGTTTCTTTTTCGACAGGGCAAGAATCAATGATAAATGACTAATTTCGGATAGGTCTCGTTAAATCGACATTGCCTGTGGGCAAGAAACATAAAGCATACCGGAAGTTTCTTTTTCGACAGGTCAACAATTCTGCATTTTGCATTTTGCATTCTGCATTAAAAAAAGCATTCCGCATTATCCTTTCATTGTGCATTGTGAATTGTGAATTGTCAAAGTTGTCCCGTCAGCACGCTCAACCCTGTTTCCGCGTCGGAATCGGTTTCAAACATGCCGATTTGACTTGTCCGTAATTGTGCATTGTGCATTGTGAATTGTGCATTGCGCCCCGCCAGAGCCGCCCTCAAACTCTCAGGCTCCCGCGCCTTTATGCCCGTGTATTTGCCGCGGCAGGTGATGAAATGGACGGCTCTTTTCAATACCACGCGCATACGCTTTAAGTCCTCGAAATCCAACGGCCCGTACCGCCGCGCGTGGACGATCCGCCACGCCGCCGTCGCGCCGATCCCCGGCACGCGCATCAGTTGCTCATGCGCCGCGGAATTGACTTCGACGGGGAATTGTTCGGGGTGGCGGACCGCCCACGCGGATTTTGGGTCTACGTCCTCGGCTAAATTCGCGCCCTGCGGCAGCAACTCCTCGATGTCGAAACCGTAAAACCGCAGCAGCCAATCGGCTTGGTCCTGGCGGTGTTCGCGCAAAAGGATCGCGGGCACGGCGGGCAGGAGGGACGTCGGGTTGCCCACGGGCATAAACGCCGAATAATACACCCGTTTCAAGCCGTAAATGCGGTACAGGTTTTGCGTGAGGCGCAGGATCGCGCCGTCGGCGTCGGGCGACGCGCCGACAATCATTTGCGTGGTTTGGCCGGCGGGGATCATCGTAAACCGTTTGTTTTCCTTTTCCTCTAAATACGAGCGCGCGAGTAGGCGCATGGGCCGGACGATGGACTCCTTCGTTTTTTGCGGCGCGAGCAGTTTTAAACTCCGTTCGCTGGGCAGTTCGATGTTGACGCTCATGCGGTCGGCGTATTGCGCCGCCCGTTTGATCAAAGCGGGGTCGGCGTGGGGGATTGCTTTTAAATGGATATAGCCGTTGAACCCGTACAGTTTCCGCAGCATGATTACGGTTTCGGTCAGCAGTTCCATTGTGCGGTCGGGGGAGGTTTCGACCGCCGAGGACAGGAACAAGCCCTCGATGTAATTGCGCCGGTAAAAGCCGACGACGAGTTCGCAGATTTCTCGCGGGGTCAGGGATGCGCGCGGCGCGTCCGCGCTTCGGCGGTTGGCGCAATACGCGCAGTCGAACGCGCAATTGTTTGTCATCAGCATTTTGAAAATGGAAATGCAGCGTCCGTCGGCGGTAAAGGAATGGCAGATGCCGCAATCCTTTGTATTGCCGATCATGCCGCCCACGTTTTTCCGCTCCACGCCGCTGCTGGAACACGAAACGTCATATTTCGCGCCCCGCGTCAAGATTGATATTCGATTTTGCAAATCCATTTTACTGTGTTTTGTTGCGCGCGGTTTTGTTGCGCGCAAGTTTGCTGTGCGCGGTGCGGGGGAAACTTTTTGTTAAAAAGTTTCCCCCCGCGCCCCTTTCAAAAACTTTCCCGCATTTATATTGTTCGTTTCGGTCGGAATAGAGTTGCGGCGGAATTAAAAGGCGAGCGAAATTGCAATGGGTTTTTGCGGCAAACAAAGATAAAAATTGAGGCTTGCAGCAACGCTACTATCGGAATTTTTATCTTTGTTTGCCGCAAAAAGACGCGCAAGGCCGCCGCAAGTTGATTTCGCAACGATCCTAATGAGAAAAACGCCGGAAACAAAAAACAGTTTAAATACATGTTTCGAGCGTTTGTTCTATTATAGCATATCCCGAACAAAGTGTCAAACATTTTTTTAAACCTTATTTCTATATAAGTTGCACAAAAAATATGCGAAAAGTTTGTGCAAACATGCCGCTCCGGACGGGAAGCGAATTTTATTTGACAAAGGCAGGAAAATAGTTTAAAATACATGTTGCTTTTGAAATTAAGGCAAAGAGGACGGTAAAAAATACATGAAAAACGATATTCATCCGAATTATCACGACGTAACGGTCGCTTGCGCTTGCGGGGAAACCTTTACGACGGGCAGTACCAAAAAGGGCGATTCGATCAAAATCGAAATTTGCTCGAAATGCCATCCGTTTTTTACGGGCAAACAGAAAATGGTCGATACCGGCGGGCGGATCGATCGGTTCAATAAACGCTACGGCAAAAATTGAACGACAATACCGAATACGCGCTGCGATCGAGTTGTTACGAAACCTAAACGCATAAAGATTTACGAGGGATTTTTGCGTAACGGATAAGATGGAAATCGCGGATTGCGGCGCCGCTCCTATCGAGATTTTTATCTTTCCCGCGCACGAAAAGACCCTCAAAGAGTTTGCGGAAAGGTTTCGTAACAACTCTGTTGCGGCGTTTCGGGTCGCGTACATCGGCGCGCACCGCTTGAAAATCCTCGCGTTCCTTGTATTTGAACCTGTTTGCAAGGAACGGAATGTGTGTCTTTTCGTGCCTTTTTGCGTCCGTCCGCGTTGCTTTTCTTGTCGTAACGCTGTTGCGCCTTTGAAAAAATGCATTGACGGACACAAAAATCTCTCAAAATCTATGGTTGCTTATCCATGCAAACAGGTTTGGCTCGCGTCCGCGCCGTTGTCATTCAATGTGAAAACACCCGGGCAATACGAAAAAATATGAAATTTAAAGTTAACCGAAAAGACGAAAAAAAGGGCGCGCGCGGAAACGCGCCTTTTTTCTACGGCGGGCAGGCCGTGCTCGAAGGCGTGATGATGGTCGGCAAATCCGGAACGGCTTTGGCCGTGCGCGAGGAAGCCGGCGGTCTCGTCGTGGAATGCAAACGCAAACCGCAAAAGAAAACGCCCTTTATCTATAAATGGCCGATCGTCCGCGGCGTGGTCGGCTTTGTCAACAGCATGGCCACGGGCATCAAAATGCTGTCACGGTCGGCCGAGGCCGCTATGCCCGAAGCCGACGACCCGAAAAAGAACGGAAAGAACGGCGGCTCGAAAAAGAGCAACCCGAAAAAGAATAATGGGAAAGACGGCGCGAAAAAGAACGAAAAGAACGGCGGCGCGAAGGAAAGCGGCGGCAAAGGGGCGTTGGCGTTCGCCTTGTTTTTGGGGCTTGCGCTGGCGGTCGGCCTGTTCATTTTACTGCCTTCTTGGATCGCGGGGGCGTGTTCGCAGTGGCTCGGCGCGACGGGCGTGATTTGGCAGAACGTCATCGAGAGCGGCGCGAGGATTTTAATCTTTATCGCGTACCTGCTGATCGTTTCCCTTATGAAAGATATTCGGCGCACGTTCATGTACCACGGCGCGGAGCATAAGACGATCAACTGCTTCGAGAAGGGCGGGGAAATGACCGTCGAGGGCGTTGCCAAATTCAGTAAACGGCACAACCGCTGCGGCACTACGTTTTTGTTCTTCGTCATTATCGTCAGTATCGTCGTCTTTTCGGCCGTGACGTATCTGCTGTCCGTGTGGGGGCTCGATGCGGGAACCATGGGCGGCAAGTTTGTTTACGCGCTGTTTAGGACCGGCGTGCGGCTCGCCCTGCTGCCCCTTGTGGCGGGGCTGTCGTATGAACTGCTGCGGCTGCTCGCCAAAGGCGGCGACAATATTGTCATGAAAATTTTGCGCGCGCCCGGCCTTGCGTTGCAGGGGCTGACTACGCGGGAGCCGGAACCCGCTATGATCGAGGTCGCGCTGGCCGCCTTTAACGCGGCGCGGGAAATGGATATAAATCCGAACGCGCCCGACAGGGTTTTCGATTTGTCCGTCAGGTTCCAGCCTTTTTATAGGGAGTATCTGAAAAAAGCGGCGGAGCGGGGCGTCGAGGGCGCGTCCGTCGATTTTCTGTTGTGCGGTTTGCTGAACGTCGGGCGGGCGGAGTTGGCGGCGCGCAAGTGGGTCAAGGGGTCGGTCAAGGTTAAAGCCGAAAACCTGTTGAATAAATTGATTTACCAATCCGAACCGTATCAGTACCTTTTGGGGTATGCCGAGTTTTACGGGGTGCGGGTCAAGGTCACGAGGGATACCCTGATTCCGCGCTTGGATACGGAGGTTTTGGCGGATTCGGTTGTTCGGGATATAAACGGCGGGGGCATAAACGGTGAAAGATTTTTAGAAGGGCGCGCGGGGGAAACCATTTTGCAAAAAGGTTTCCCCCGAACCCCTTTCCAAAAAACTTCAAACTTGCAAGACGATGCCCCGCGCGCATCCTTTAAAATCCTTGACTTGTGCTGCGGGAGCGGGTGCATCGGAATCGCGGTCGCGAAACAGACCGGCGCGGCTTGCGATTTGGCCGACGTCAGCGCGGCCGCGCTCGCGGTCGCCGCGGAAAACGCGAAAGCGGCGGGGGTGCAATACGAGAGCGTACAAGGCGATTTGTTCGCGGGCTTGGCGGGCAGGAAGTACGACGCGATTGTCTGCAACCCGCCCTATATCAAAACGGCGGATTTGGCCGCCCTGCCCGCGGACGTTAAAAAAGAGCCGGTTTCCGCGCTCGACGGCGGGGAGGACGGGCTGGAATTTTACCGCCGGATCGCCCTCGAATTGCGCGGGCATATGAATGCCGGGGCGCGGGCGTACTTCGAGATCGGCGACGGCCAAGCCGCGAGCGTGCGCGAGATTTTCGGGGATCGGGAGTTCTCGACCGAGGCCGTAAAGGATTTGAGCGGAAAGGACAGGGTTATTAAAGTGAGAATTGAAAGTTGAAAGTTGAAAAGTTGAGGTCATTAAATTGAGAATTGAGAATTGAAAATTGAAAAGTTAAGGCCGAATTTCCGTAAAACGAGCCGGTCGGCGGGAAAGAAACATACAGCATAATAAAAGATATTTCTTGCGACAGCATCCGACACTTTTCAATTTTCAATTTTCAATTCTCAATTATCTTGTCGGCGGGCAAGAAACGTAAAGCAACCCAAAGTTTCTCTTTGCGCCGGCATCCGAACACTTCTCAATTTTCAATTTCTTTAATTAAAATTATGTTTAACCGATTAAAAATTATCAAACAAAAATTCGATGCTTTGGCCGCCGCTATCGCCGCGCCCGACGCGCTGAACGACATGCCGCGCCGAATCGCGCTCTGCAAGGAGCATTCCTCTTTGCAGCCCGTTATGGACGAGTACGGCGGCTATTTAAAGGCCGAGGCCGATTTGCGGGAGGCCGAGGGATTGCTGCGGGGCGAAACCGACGCGGGCATGAGGGAGTTTTTACAGGGCGAAATCGACGCTTTGGCCGCTGCCTTGCCGAAACTCGAAGAGAATTTGAAAATCCTGCTGCTGCCGCCCGACCCCGACGACGACAAGGACGTCATCGTAGAGGTGCGCGCGGGCGCGGGGGGCGACGAGGCGGGGCTGTTCGGCTCGGAAATCGTGCGCATGTACAAGATGTACGCCGCGTTAAAGGGCTGGCGCGTCGAGGACATAGACGCCAACGTGACCGAATTGGGGGGCGTAAAGGAGTACAGTTTTTCGGTGACGGGGAAAAAGGTGTTCAGTTTGATGAAGTTCGAGAGCGGCGTGCACCGCGTCCAGCGCGTGCCGGAAACCGAAACGCAGGGGCGCGTGCATACTTCGACCGTGACCGTCGCCGTGCTGCCCGAGGCCGAGGACGTCAAAATCGAAATCAACGAAAAGGATTTGAAAATCGACACCTACCGGTCGAGCGGGGCGGGCGGCCAGCACGTCAACAAGACCGAGAGCGCGATCCGCATTACCCATATCCCCACGGGCGCGGTCGTCGCCTGTCAGGACGAGCGGTCGCAGATGAAAAACCGCGACAAGGCTATGCGGGCGTTGCGGGCGAAACTCTATGACCTGCAAAAAACCGAGGCCGACAAAAATTATTCGGGCATGAGAAAGGCGCAGGTCGGCACGGGCGACCGCAGCGAGCGCATACGGACGTACAACTTCCCGCAGGGCAGGGTCACGGATCACCGAATCGGCTTGACCGTGTACAATATCGCCGAGTTCATGAACGGGAATTTAGACGAGATGATCGAGGCGTTAAGGTTGGCGGATCAAACCGCCAAGTTGGCCGCCGCCGTCACGGAGTAGGGGCGGGGCGGGTTGCGGGTTCATTTTGCTATTTTGTTTGACGGGAGCGGACAGATAGCGTTGCTATGGGGTCATTGCGAGGAGCGCGGAACGCGACGCGGCAAT
>JAISFM010000022.1 GCA_031263605.1 Clostridiales bacterium
CTCTACCTCTACCTCTACCTCTACCTCTACCTCTACCTCTACCTCTTACCTTTTATCTACTACATAGCGCCCAATTTCCCCGACAATACCTATTACTTATTACCTATTACTTATTTACCTAACAAGGAGGCTTACAGTGTTCAAACTATTCAAGCGTTTCCGCGCCGTCGATTGGCTCGTCGTGCTGGCGATCGTCGGTTTCGTCGTGGCGCAAGTGTACTGCGACGTGACGATGCCCGACTATTCGGCGAAAATTTTCGACCGAATCAGGGAAAGCGCGACGACAAGGGAAATTCTCGGCACGGGCGGGATCATGTTGGCGTATGCGGCGGGCAGTATGCTTTGTACGGTGATCGTCGGCTATTTGGCGACATGGCTGTCGGTGAAGTTTTCGCAAACGCTGCGCCGCGCTTTGTTTTCCAAGGTGCATTCTTTTTCGTTCGGGGAAATCAACAAATTTTCCACGGCCAGTTTAATCACGCGCTCGACAAACGACGTGCAGCAGGTGCAAATGGCGTTCATGATGCTGTTCCGCATGGCGATCGCCGCGCCGGTCACGGCGATTTGGGCGATTTCCAAAATCAGCGCGAGCAGCGTGGAACTCACGCTCGCGTCGGGCGCATGGATCGTATTCCTAATCGCTTTTTTATCCCTTGCCATCGGGTTCGCGCTGCCGAAATTCAAATCCATACAGAAGTTGACCGACAAACTGAACGGCGTCACGCGCGAGAATTTGACGGGCTTGCGCGTGGTCAAGGCCTATAACGCCGACGAGTACGAGCAGGCGAAATTTGAAAAGGTCAACAAGGACGTCACAAAGACCAACCTGTTCGTCAACCGCATCATGGGCTTTATGTTCCCGATCATGTTTTTCATTATGAACGGCATTTCCCTGACCGTTTACTGGCTGGGCGCGGGGCTTATCAACGACGGGGCTTTGGACTACCCGACCATGATGGCGTTTTCCATGCTGGTCATGCAGATTTTAATGGCGTTCATGATGCTGATTATGCTGTTCGTCATCGTGCCGCGTGCGGCCGTGGCCGCCAAGCGCGTCAACGAAGTGCTGGACACGAAACTGACCATTGTCGATTCGGAAAAGCCGCAACGCTTGATAACGCAGGGCGAGATAGAATTTAAAAACGTCGGTTTCAAATACCCCGATGCGGACGGCTACGTGTTAAAAGATATTTCTTTTAAAGTCAACCAAGGCGAAACCGTCGCGATCATAGGTTCGACCGGCAGCGGCAAGTCTACATTGATCAATCTGGTGCCGCGCTTTTACGACGCGACCGAGGGCGAAGTATTGGTGGACGGCGTTGATATAAAGTTAGTCAAGCAAGAGGATTTGCGGTCGAAACTTGGCTATGTGCCGCAAAAGGGCGTGTTATTTTCGGGTACCGTACAAGAGAACATCGCGTTCGGCGACAGGTCGGTTTTGGGCAAGGATATAGCGGATGCGGCTACTACGGCGATGGCGGACGAGTTTATCCGGAATATGCCGGGGCAATACGGCGCGGAGATTGCCCAGCGCGGGCGCAACGTGTCGGGCGGCCAACGCCAGCGGCTTTCGATTGCGCGCGCGGTGGCGGGAAAGCCCGAGATTTACATTTTCGACGACAGTTTTTCGGCGTTGGATTACAAGACCGACAAGGCGGTACGCGAGAATTTAAAGGAGTACGCGCAAGGGGCGACCAGTTTGATAGTGGCTCAGCGTATCGGCACGATCATGGACGCGGACAAAATAATCGTTCTCGAACAGGGGCGCATAGCGGGGCAGGGAACGCACAGGGAATTGTTGGAAACCTGCGATGTATACAGGGAGATTGCGCTGTCGCAGTTGACGGCCGCAGAACTTGGGATAGGGAATAGTGTCGGATAGGGGCTATTGCGCGATTGTGCGGGGGAAAACCTTGTTGTAACAAGGTTTTCCCCCGCGCTCCCTTTCCAAAAACTTTCAACATGACAGAGCAACGCGCGCCAATCTCTGTCATTTCGACCGAAGTGAGGGGTGTAACCCCGAACGGAGCGGAGAAATCTCCCACCTTATTGCGCAAAAACTCAATCCGCAATTTGTAAATTGTCAATTGTAAATTCAAACAACAATACAGGTAAAAGAAAAGAAAAGGAAACGACTATGAGCGAACAAAACAAAACCGTCCAACAAAAACGCCCGCCGGCGGGGCGCGGCCCTTTCGGGGGCGGGCCCGGGTATCAGGGCGCGGGCGAAAAGCCCAAAAATTTCAGAAAAAGCGTCGGCAGTTTGGTCAAAACCATGAGGCCCTACCTGCCGTGGGTGCTGATCGCCGTGCTGTTCACGGCGGGCGGCACGGTTGCGGCTATCCTCGCGCCGACCTATTTGGGGAAATTGACCGACCAAATCGCCGTAAGCCTGTTCGGGCTGCCGATCGATATGACCGAGGTGGCTAAATTCGGCGTCATTCTGGCGATTTTTTACGCTTGCAGCATGTTGCTGAACTACACGCAGAGTTTCATCATGGCGGGCGTAAACCAAGGGCTTTCCAAGGACTTGCGCACGCGCATCTCGAAAAAGATCAACAGGCTGCCCCTGAAATACTTCGACGGCCACGCGACGGGCGACACGCTGTCCCGCGTGACCAACGACGTGGACACGATCGGGCAGGCGTTGAACCAAAGTTTCAGTACCTTGATTATGTCGGTCATCATGCTGATCGGCGTTTTAATCGCCATGTTCGTGACCTGCTGGCAACTCGCGCTCGTCATAGTCGTGACCGTGCCGGTCGGGTTCGCATTGATGATGGCGGTCATAAAAATCTCGCAAAAGTATTTCAAGGCGCAGCAGCGCGAACTCGGCGAGTTGAACGGGCAGATAGAGGAAACCTATTCGGGGCATAACGTCGTCAAGGCGTTCAACGCGGCGGGCGCGGCGGAAAAGGATTTCGACGCGATCAACGGCAAACTCTTTAACAGCGCGCTGAACGCGCAATTCCTGTCGGGGCTGATGATGCCGATCATGGGCTTCATCGGCAACTTCGGCTATGTGGCGGTGTGCGCGGTCGGCGCGACGCTGTTCGTCAACGGCACGTTGACGGGGCTGGGGGTGATTACGTCATTCTTTATCTATGTGCGCCTGTTCCAAAACCCGCTGGCCAACCTCGCGCAAGCGTTCAACGCCCTGCAAAGCGCGGCGGCGGCGGCCGAGCGCGTGTTCGACTTCCTTGGCGAAGAGGAGCAGTCCGACGAATCCCAAAAGCCCCGGACGCTCGCGCGGGTCGAGGGCAGGGTGGAGTTCAAACACGCGCGTTTCGGCTACAACCCCGACAAGATCATCATAAAAGATTTTTCGGCGTCGGTGGAGCCGGGGCAAAAGGTGGCGATAGTGGGGCCGACGGGGGCGGGCAAGACGACGATCGTCAACCTGCTGATGCGCTTTTACGAATTGAACGGCGGCGAGATTTTGATCGACGGCGTACCGATCGGGCAAATGCGGCGCGAGGACGTGCGCGGTTTGTTCGGCATGGTGTTGCAGGACACGTGGCTGTTCGAGGGCTCGGTCAAGGAAAACATTGTATACGCGAAAGAGGGCGTAACGGACGGGGAGGTTGTCGAGGCCTGCAAGGCGGCGAACATCGACCATTTTATCCGCACATTGCCCAAGGGGTACGACATGCATTTGGACGACGACGTAAACATATCGGGCGGCCAGCGGCAATTGATGACGATAGCGCGCGCGATGGTGCAAAACAGCCCGATGCTGATATTGGACGAGGCGACGAGCAACGTGGACACGCGCACGGAGCAATTGATTCAAGACGCGATGGACAAGGCGACCGCGGGCCGCACGAGTTTCGTCATAGCGCACCGCCTCTCGACGATCAAGAACGCGGATTTAATATTAGTGATGAAAGACGGCGACGTAATCGAGTCCGGCAGCCACAATCGATTGATCGAGCAAAACGGCTTTTACGCGGAGTTGTACAACAGCCAATTCAATTTAGAAGCGGCGGCGGTTTGAAATGCCGCAGGGAATAGGGAATAGTGTCGGTCGGGGTATTTTGCGCGGGGGGCATTGCGGGATGCATTATAGCGCGGGGGAAACATTTTGTAAAAAGTTTCCCCCGCGCCCCATTCAAAAACGTTCAGCATGGGGGGGCAATCCGCAAGATGTGAAGAATCTCAACCGTGAAAAAATTCCCCTCCCTCGGTGGGGTGCCGCCTGGGGCGGCGGGGTGGTTCCTAAAAGTTGTCAATCCGAATGCGCAAAGTCCTGTCATAAAGTCCTGTCATTTCGAGCGAAGTCGAGAAATCGCCCACCGTTAAAAAATTCCCCCGCGCTTATCTGCCATTCATTCCGTGAGTGAAAAATCTAAACCGCAATTGTGAATTGTGCATTGTGCATTGCCCTATTGCGCCAAAAACTCAATCCGCAATTTGTCAATTGTAAATTGTAAATTGTAAATTACACTCCCCTCCCTGCAACAAGTAGACAAACCCCAAAAATTGATGTATAATACCGCCCGAGGAATCATAACATGAAAATAACATTTTTGGGCGCGGGGAGTACGGTCTTCGCGAAAAACGTTCTGGGCGACTGCATTTTGACGCCGGAACTGGGCAAGTTTGAAATCGCGCTGTTCGACATAGACGCGCAAAGGCTGGCGGATTCGTTCCGCGTCGTTTCGGCGATCAACAATAAATACGGCGGGAGCGCGGCCGTCAAGGAATACGCCGACCCCGTCAAAGCGTTTCGGGGCGCGGACTATATCGTCAACGCGATACAGGTCGGCGGCTACGAGCCTTGCACCGTCACGGACTTCGAGATCCCGAAAAAGTACGGCCTGCGCCAAACGATAGCGGACACGCTGGGGATCGGCGGCATATTCCGCGCCCTGCGCACGATACCGGTGTTGGAAAACTACGCGTGGATCATCGAAAAAAACGCGCCGCGCGCGCTGTTCCTGAACTACACCAATCCGATGGCGATGCTGTCGGGGTACATGCAGCGGTACACGGGCGTTAAAACGGTCGGCCTTTGCCACAGCGTGCAATCCTGCCTGCCCTCTTTGGCCGACTGGCTGCAAATGCCCGAACTGAACGACGGCGCGACCTATAAAATAGCCGGAATCAACCACATGGCGTGGCTGTTGGAAGTAAAGGGCAAGGACGGCGGCGACTTGTACCCCGCGCTGAAAAAACGCTTTAACGAGGTCAAGCCGAAAAACGACCTCGTTCGTCTGGACATGATGAACCGGTTCGGCTACTACAACACCGAAAGTTCCGAACACACGGCGGAGTACCACGCTTTTTACATCAAGAGCCGCTATCCCGACTTGATAGAAAGGTACAATATCCCGCTCGACGAGTATCCGCGCCGCTGCGTGAATCAAATCGCGGGTTGGAAAAACATGCGCGAGGAACTGTTGTCGGGCGCGGGCCTCGAACACAAGCGCAGCAACGAATACGGCTCGCGCATCATTCAAGCGGCGGAAACCGGCGTGCCGTACCGGATTCACGGCAACGTGCAGAACACCGGCCTGATAACCAACCTGCCGCGAAACGCTTGCGTCGAAGTGCCGATAATGGTTGACCGCAACGGTTTGAACCCCTGCTTTGTCGGCGCTTTGCCGGAGCAGTGCGCCGCCCTGAACCGCACGAGCGTCAACACGCAGTTATTGACGATTCAAGCGGCGCACTCCCGCAAAAAAGAGGACGTATACATGGCGGCGTATCTCGACCCGCACACGGCGGCGGAACTGTCGCTTGACGGCATAAAGAACCTTTGCGACGACCTCTTCGCGGCGCACGGCGACTGGCTGCCCGAGTACAAGTAAAGAATATTGACAATTTACAATTTACAAATTGCGGATAAAGGGAATTGCGGCCGATGGTCATTGCGAGGAGCGCGAACGCTCCGTTTGTCATTGCGAGGAGCGCGAAGCGCGACGCGGCAATTTCTACCAAACAGAGGAAAGCCCCGCGCGCAAATGTCCCCGACCGCAACTGTGGACTGTGCACTGTGGACTGCTTTTGTCATTGCGAGGAGCGCGAAGCGCGACGCGGCAATCGCTACCGAATACAGGAACGCCCGCGCGCATTCCTCTCTCAGTCCGAATGCGCAACCCCATGCCATTTCGAGCGCAGTCGAGAAATCTCCACATAATTGCGCAAAATCCCTCAACTGCAATTTGTCAATTGTAAATTGTAAATTCCCTCTCTTTCCGGTTCCGCGCACCTTGAAAACTGAATGCGTACACACGCCCGAACGCAACGCACCGCCGCTTGACGGCGGTGCTTTTTTTTTTGCATGGGGATTTTCCCAATGATTAATGATAAATGATTAATTGCGGATAAATCTCGTTAAATCGGCATTGCTCACGGGCAAGAAACATAAATCACCCTCAAAGCCCCTTTCCCGACAGGTCAACAATTAATCATTAGTCATTTATCATTAATTTATCATTAATCATTTATCATTATGCCGAGAAAATCCTCTCTGCATACGCGCTCCACCCGTCCGCGCTCCTATACTCGTCCGCCAATGCGGCGGGGACGTAAATAAAATCGTCGTTTGTGCCGTCAAACGCGTTGCCGCCCAACTGAACGACCGTCGCGCCCGTAAGCGTGATACTCTCCAAGTCGCTGCAATTCAGGAACGCATACGCTCCGATCGTTTTGACGCCGCTCCCTATGGTCAATCCCGTAAGGCCGCTGCAATTATAGAACGCGTACTCCCCGATCGTTTTGACGCTGTCCGGTATGGTCAACGTTCCCTTAAAGCCGCAAGCCTGAAATGCGTTCATTTCGATAACCTCGATGCTGTCCGGTAGGGTCAACAACCCCGTAAAGCCGCGGCACCAATAGAACGCGCTCGCCCCGATCGTTTTGACGCCGGCCGGTATGGTCAAGTTCCCCGTCATACGGATGCACTCCCGGAACGCCTCCTCCCCGATAGACACGACACCGCTCTCTATGGTCAATCCCGTGAAGCCCTCGCACCTATAGAACGCCCGTCTCCCGATCGTTTTGACGTTGCTCGGTATGGTCAACGTTCCCTTAAAGCCGTCGCAACGCATGAACGCCAACGCCCCGATAGACTCGACGCCGTTCCCTATGATCAACGACCCCTTGAAATTCCTGCAATAACCGAACGCGAACGCCTCGATCGTTTTGACACTGTCCGGTATGGTCAATGTCCCCGTAAAACCGCAATCGGCGAACGCGCTATCCCCGATTGACTTGAGGCCGCTCAGCAGGGTCAACCCGGCAAAGCCTTTGCACCCACTGAACGCGCTCCGCTCGATCGTTTTGATGCCGCTCGGTATGGTCAACGACCCCGTAAAGTTGCAACCCTGGAACGCGCCCACCCCGATCGTTTTGAGGCCGGCCGGCAGGCTCAACGGCCCCGTAAGGGCTCTGCACATAGAGAACGCGAACCCCCCGATAGACTCGACGCTGTCCGGCAGGGTCAGCGTTCCGGCAAAGTCGAGTTTTTCCCTAAACGCGCTGTCCCCGATAGCCGTCACGTCCGCGCCGCCGATAACCGCCGGAATTGCCCAGTCCGTCAAGGTCTCGCCGAACGCCGTAAGCCCCGTGATTGTGCCGCCCGAATAGGTATAGTAGTCCTCAACTATGCTCGGCGTAGTCGTCCGCGTCTTGAAAATTGATGAACTCGCCGTATAGTCGTCGGTTTCT
>JAISFM010000081.1 GCA_031263605.1 Clostridiales bacterium
CGTTCATCACCGCCGCCCCGATTATAGGCCTGATATTCTCGCTGGGCAATCTGGCTCAAAAGTTGATTTTAAAGTCGAGAGCCGTTAGAAGGGAATAGGTGTTAGGTAATAAGTAATAGATTCGGATAGAGGATATTGCGTTGGGCGGGGGGAAACTTTTGTATCTCCGATAAAACCGTCGTCACCTCGGTCATGTGCAAACTACGTTTGCCCGCGCCCCTTTCCAAAAACTTTCAACTGTATAGAAGGGAATACTGTATATAAGGGAATAGTGTCGGTCGAGGGGTGCATTGCGCATTGGTGGGGTGGTTGCGCCATGTCGCCATTACCGCGCCCTTTTCTTTTGGTGGAAACCGAACCCTATCATCAGTACGCCTGTTGCCGCCCAAAATAGTATAAATCCTAACATTCCCCACCCGCCAAGGTTTCCGCGTTTAACATCGTTCGGGTTATCCGTGTTGACATAGATAGTAAATCGTGTTGTACCCGCTCTCAAAGACGTATTGATGTTTCTTAAAGTTTTTTCATACCGTTCGCCGTCAATTTCGTATGTGTATGTTACTATTGTTGAATTATTCGCGTTTGCGATAAAAGTTCCGTCTTTTTCCGAGCAAACAAACTTTTCCCACTTTACAAACGGCCTGTATAACACAAATAAACATACGGCCGCCGCAATTATACAGATAAGCCCTATCAGCAAACACGCGGTAAATTCCTTTTTTATGTTTTTATGTTTTTCTTTTTCCATGTTTCCCTGCCTCTATTATCAATCTCGCAACAAGTCCAATGCCGCCCCGTTTTTATATCCCAGTCCCGATTAAATTATTTTTACCATATGCAAAATTATTTGTCAACCGTTTTGACCGTCGGCGGGCATATAAAGCCCCAAAAACTTTCAACTGTATAGAAGGGAATAGGGAATAGCGGATAGGTAGTCCTGTCATTTCGAGCGAAGTCGAGAAATCCCCCACAATAATGCGCAAAGTATTTTATCCTATTTAAATGCAGAATGCAAAATTTGGTTTCGGTGTAATTGCCGCCCACATAATTGGTCTTTTTGTCGTCCGTCCACTCCCGCTCGGAGATGAGGAAAGTTGCGCCCATATGCAGTTTTGTTATGTCGGCAACCTTTGGCGCGCCAATCGGCTTTTTATTTTGGTCTTTCGGCAACGGCTGATTGTTGAGCCCCAAAATATCGCCATACGCGTCGCAGTACGGTATGTCCGCCTCCGGCACTTCGAACGATACCGTCCGCGGCCGTGTTTATAACTGTTGAGAATATCCGAAGCGATATATTTGTGCCACAGCCCGTCGGTCTTGTCAGCGTGATCGGCTTGTCCCGTAGGCATTTCATAGGTCGTGGCGTCATGCTTTCCACAAACGCCGTCATCTGCTCGTTGATTTTCTCCATCACGATCGCCATGACCAGCATGGCCGCCGCCAACAGGACAAACAACATAATCCCGCCGACATTGTCCGTGACGCCCGCAAGGCTTTCGATGAGCAAAGGCATAAAAGCGATGACCGCCATAAGGCCTTCCGTCATCGCGGTCAAGCCGAGGCCGATGTTCAGACGAGGATGGGGAACACCGAAACCGCCCTTTTTTCGTTTAGCGGGGCAAGTTTGATTTTTTGATTTATTTTGGAATTCAAAATTTTTTTCAAACCGAAGAACAAAAAGGGTCAAACAAAAAGAGGCATAGGGCGGCAGGTTCAAACCGATGGCGGAATAAAATGCTGAGAGCGCAACGAACAAAAAGGAACTGAAATGCTGCAAAAGACGCAATAAAGCAAAAAAGCCGTATAATAGCGGCTTTTAGGCAACAAAAAGTGACAAAACGTTTGTATCCGTTTTGCCGTCCGTTGATGGTGCTCCCGGCGGGAATCGAACCCACAACGGCCCCTTAGGAGGGGGCTGTTATATCCATTTAACTACGGAAACGCTGTAACGGGAAATTCATCGGGCAGCCGGGCCGCGACTTTCCCGTTAAAAAATCGCGGCCAAAAAACACGAATTGTTTTTGATAGTATACCACAAATAAAAAAATTTGACAACTTATCCGCGGCATAGGGAGTGGACAGAGCGTTGATATCGGTCATTGCGCGGAGCACAAAGTGCTTTGAGGGCAATCTCTACAAAACACAAAACGCGCCTTTCTATATAGAGATTGTCACGTCGTGCGTTCCGCGCTCCTCGCAACGACTTGCCGAGTTTATGTTACCACGCTATTTGTCCACTCCCGCGGTATAGGGGAGTAAACAACGGCGCGTCGCCTCGCGTTCTCCTCGCAATAGAGTTGTTGCGAAATGAAGACGCCCGACCGACCGATATTTGTCCGCTGCCGCGGTATAATAAAAACTCGGTAACAAATACTATTCAAAAAAGGAGTTGCCCCTCATGGGAAAAATCCGCTGTACAACCTGCGGCGACGAAATGGACAGCCGCGAAATGATGTCCTGCCGCAATTGCGGCACGGTCATGTGCCCCGCTTGCGCCGCCGGCAGCCACGATATGTGCAACCGCTGCTACTCGGGCTTGAATTATTTGAGTTGACGCGCCAATCCGTGCAATACGCAAAACAGCCTGTATCGTCAATCCGAATTGAAACGGCTATAAATACGCCTTGGAACTCGGGGCGTACATTTTCAGGCCGCCCTTGACGAGGCGCGCCTTAAAGGGCAGGTTGAGCAGTTCGCCGTCGATGTTGACGATTTTGGACGTCTCGCATTCGAGTTCGACATAGTCCGTCTTGTGCACCTCGACAAAATCCAAGCCGATATGCCGGCCCTTGAAAAATTTGAGGAGCACGCCGGGGATCCTGCTCCGCTTGATCATGTGAATGATGACCACGTCCATTTGCCCGTCGTAAATGTCGGAGTTGGGGGACACCCGCATACCGCCGCCGAAATACTGCCCGTTGCACACCGCCACGACAAAACAGTCGTGCTCGGTCGTGGCCCCGCTCAGCGTCATTTTGACCTTGTACGTTTTCAAGCGCACCAACGCGCGCAGCAGGCACCAATAATATTGCAGTTTGTTTTTGACGAAGCGCGCCCGGTTGTAGCGCGTCAAAACCTCGATGTCCAAGCCCGTGCCGGCAATGTTGACGCAGCGGCGGAAATTGTTTTCCGCGCCGATCTCCATATAGTCGGCCTCGATGATTTTATCGTTTACGACGTCCTGCAAGGCCTCGACCGGATTGAGGGAAAAGCCCGCCGCGCGCGCGAAGTCGTTGCCGCTGCCCGCGGGGATAAAGCCGATGACGGTCTTGTCGGGGTTGACGCCGTTCAGGACCTCGTTGAACGTGCCGTCGCCGCCGACCGCGATCACCCTGTCGATGCCCTCGATCTCGGACAGGCGGTGCGCGATTTCGATCGCGTTGCCCGGGTAAAACGTATCGTAAAACGTGTACGGCAATTTGTGCTCGTTTAAAAAACGTTCAAGTTTATGCACGATACGGCGAGTATAGCCGCGCCCCGCTTTTAAGTTGACAATGAAATGGTACATGTACGTTATATTTTACAGGATTTCCGGCGCGTTGTCAATAATAATACTATAATAGTTGAAAGTTATTTGAATTGAGAATTGCCCCAAATTTACGACGGTTTATTATTGCGGCGCGGACAGCGCGGCATGGAGCGCAATTTGGATCAAGGCGCAACGCATTATTACTATTCCGAAACGCAAAAAGCCGGCAATTATTGGCATTAGGTCGGCGATGCGCCGACAAAGTGGTAACGGGGTTGGGCGTTGAGAAGTGTCGGCAATCCGACGCTTCTCAATGCCCAATTTTTATCGATTGAGATTCTTCACTGCGCGACAAGACAGTCCACCGCGCATGTTGAAAGTTTTTGAAAGGGGCGCGGGGGAAACTTTTTTCAAAAAGTTTCCCCCGCCTAAGTATCTCCCCCCTCCGACCGACACTAACCACTAACCACTATTCCCTAATCCCCAATGCATTATTCCCTTAATAAAAACTTGATGAAACCCTTTCTATATGGTATAATATTCCCGTTATGAACATCGTCATTCCCGTTAACTTGAAAACTTTGGCTAAAATGTTCGAGGAAACCGGGCATAAACTGTACGTCGTCGGCGGCTATATCCGCAACGCGGCGGCGGGGTTGCCCGCCGCCACCGACATCGACCTCGCGTCCGACGTGCCGTCCTACGCCCTGCGCGGTATGCTGCGCTCCTGCCGCGTCGTGCCCGTCAACAAGCATTTGGGGACATGCGCCATTACCGTCAACAATTCGGTTTTTGAATACACGCCTTTCCGCACCGAGGCCTACGGGCCCGGCGGCGCGCACAGGCCGGTCGCCGTCGCCCCCGCCGCGGGCATCCGCGAGGACTGCCGCCGCCGCGACTTTACCTGCAACGCCCTGTACTACGACGTGGGCGGCAACAAGATTTTGGACCCGTTCGGCGGCGTGGCCGACATTCAAAAGAAAGTCATGCGCGCCGCCGTTTCGCCGGAGCACGTTTTCGAGCGCGACGGCTTGCGCCTGCTGCGCCTCGCGCGCCAGAGCGCGGAGATGGGCTTTACCGTTGACCCCGACACGTGGGAAACCGCCAAAAGCCGCGTCGGGAAACTGGCCGACATCTCGCCCGAGCGCAAGCAGCAGGAGTTGGAAAAGATGCTCGCCGCCGATTCCCGGTACGGCGTGCCGGACGCGCATTACACCGCCCTGCAACGGTTGGGCGAGTTGGGCGCGTGGCCCTTTATCGCGCCCGAGGTCGCGGCCGGGATCGGCCTTGCGCAGCCGCCCGAATACCACAAGTACGACGTGTACGAGCACACTTTGCAGACGGTGCGGGTCGCGCCGCCCGACGTCCGGCTGGCCGCCCTGTTCCACGACGTCGGCAAGGCCCCCGCCGTGGCGTTGGACGGCAACATGCACCGCCACGCCGAGTTGGGCGCGGCGGCCGCGCGGGCGCGTTTGGGGCAAAAGGGCTTGAAATACCCCGGGCAGAGGGTCAACGAGACCGTCCGCCTTGTGCGCTGTCATATGTACGATTTCAACGGCATGACCGGAATCGGCAAACTGCGGCAGTTCATCGCCGCGAATTGGGACGTCATGGGCAAGTTGCTCGCCCTGAAACGCGCCGACATTTTGGGCGCGGGGGTTTTGGCCGAGGCGCCCGCCCTGCGGATAGAGGAAACCTATCGGCAAATGAAAGAGGAGAACTGCCCCGTCGCCCTGTCCGACCTGAAAATCGACGGCAACGACGTGAAAGCCGTTTTGCCGGGTTTGGAGGCGAAACAAATCGGCGTTTTCCTGCATTCCCTTTTGGAGGAAGTCGTGATGAACCCCTCGCTCAACACGCGCGAGTGGCTGCTCCCCCAGTTGGAAAAGCGCGCCGAAAAGACGACCGACACGACGGTCACGGTTAAGACCGAGGATATTTTATAGGGATTGCGAGAGGTTTGCGGGGATTTTGGGGGGGGGGGGGGGGGGGGGGGG
>JAISFM010000240.1 GCA_031263605.1 Clostridiales bacterium
AGCGTAGCGAACAAGCCGAACGCCATGCCGCCGAACGCCGTAATAAACCATCGTTTCAATAACTTTTTGGTAACCGCCCAAACCCGTTGGCCGTTCGTTTCCCGTCCCCGCTCCCCGCCGCCCTTATCCGCGCCGCCGTCGTGACCCGCCGCATTGCCGTAGTGATTTGCCGCGCCGTCCTGCCGAACCGCGTCGTCCTTCATGATTGTTCCTTTTTGTTAACGCCCGCGTTCCTATCGCGGGTTTTAAAATATTCCGCCTTTTTCTCGTAAGACAGTACGGTGATGTTATTGTTATCAGTATACAATATTTCGCCGAACAAGTCAACCGAATATAAGCGGCGCATAGGAATGCTTGTTTTAATGCAGAATGCAGAATTGTTGACCTGTCGAAAAAGCAATTTTGGGTATGTTTTACATTTCTTACCCATAGGCACTACCGATTTAACGAAACCTATCCGAAATTAATCATTAGTCATTTATCATTGATTTTTGCTTTATAAAACCATGTCGAAACTTTGTTTAACATTTGATCATCAAGGTATTAACATTTCGAAAATCTCATGATATAATGCAAAGGTAAGATAAAAGATAAAAGTTAAAAGGTAATCGGACAGAGAGCATTGCGCAAACCTTATCATTCCGATTAAATTTCCCCTCCCTCGGAGGGGTGCCGCCATAAGGCGGCGGGGTGGTTGCGCTTGTTGTCACGTCTCGTGTTGCCTTGTCATTAGACTTGTAGCGAGGAGCGCGAAGCGCGACGCGGTAATCTCTACCAACCACAGGAATGCCCGCGCGCTTTCCTCTCTCATTCCGAATGCGCACCCCATGTCATTATGCGCAAAGTACCCTGTCCTTTTGCGCAAAGTCCTGTCATTTCGAGCAAAGTCGAGAAATCTCCCACATTATGCGCATAGTACTCTGTCCTTTAACTGTGTACTGTTGACTATACAGTATGGACTAACGAAGGCTCTATCACAACAAGGCGACAGCATTTAACTTTTTTGAAAGGATTTGAGTTATCATTTTGAACGAAGTGCGCGAAATTACCCACAAGACAGGCCGGAAATCTCTCCGCTGCACTCATTTATTAGTTTCTGTCGAGATAACAGGCGGCTTCCTTGTTATGTTCACTACTGTTTCGGCTCATTTTTATACCGTAAACTCTACATGAATTCTAAATGCTGTCACCCTGTCTATCACAAATAACTATTGACATTTTGCAAATCTCATAATATAATACAGGCAATCATAAATTTCTCTCCGTAACCTCGCACCTTGAAAAGTGAATAGTAGTCTTTTGTGCGTTCCTTCCGCCGAGCGGCGGTGCCCCTTTTTAAATGCCGTTTTGAATCTCGCCCCGCAACAAGTCTAATGACGAGATGAATTGATTAACAATGCTATTCATACACTCCCTCCACCGCCCGGGGACGAACGCATGAACGAATTGTAAATTGAATGTTAAAGAAGCGGAGTTTGCGCTAAAAAGTTTCCGCTCATGGGGAAGAAACTTAAAGCGTACTAAAAGTTCCTTTTTGCCTCGGCGTCCGATACTTCTCAATTCTCAATTCTCAATTCATCTTTCGTCCTTCCTGCTTCCTGCTTAAAAATGCCCCCAACCGCTACCCGCTCGCCCCGTTTCTGTGTTATACTATACGTATGGACGGGCAGAAATTGAACGGCATTGTGATCCGCGCGGCGGATTACAAGGACAACGACCGTTTGATCAAGTTATACACGCCGGAAGTCGGGAAAATCCAAGCCGTCCTGCGGGGCGTCAAACGCGAAAAGGCCAAACTGAAATTCGCCGCCCAACTGTTCCATTTCGGGGAATACATGCTCGCGGCGCGTTCGGGCGGCTTCCCCACGGTCACGGGCTGCGCCTCGCACGAGGCCTTTGCCGGCATCTATGCGGGCGGGCGGCCGGACGCGTATTTTGCCGCGTCCTTCGTTTTGGACTTGACCGACAAAGCCACGCCCGACCGCGAGGCCAACCCCGAAATGTTTATTTGCCTCTCGAAAACCCTGCGCGAATTTTTAAAAAAGGAAACCGACCCCAAAACCGCCGCCGCCTACTTTACCGTGAAATGCCTGCGGGCGGCGGGATACCGCTATAAATTCGACGAGTGCGCGGCTTGCGGCGCGGAATTGCGGGGGGCGCGCCGATTCGACGCCTACGCGGGCGGCGCGGTCTGCCCCGTTTGCGGCGGGCCGTACAGTTTTCCCGTGTCGGGCGCGGCCGGCAACGCCCTGCGGCTCTTGGCCGCCGGCGAATTTGAGGATCTGTCGCGCCTTAAATTCAATGAAAAAGAAATCCGTGAAACGCTGAAAATCCTAACCGCCGCCGCCCAATACGCATTCGGGACGGAAGTTAAGATGTTTGACCAATAAAATTTGCAATTAAAAGATAATAGAGTTGTTACGAAACCTATTGCGGAAATATTTTCCCCCACATTAGTTTCGGCGAAGCGTTTAAATCAATCCAGGCGTTTATCCCGTTGCCCCTCGTCGTGCGCGCCTGTCAATTCCTTAAACAATAAGTAATACCCTATGCCGCCCGTCGCGCTGAACAAGCCCCACGCCGCCGGGCCTAAGCCGCCGTTAAAATCGTCGTTCATTTTATATACAGTCCCCTTATATATAGTATGAACCGTTTTTGTATCGTTTATGCCCCTCGCAAATATAGGGAAGAGGGAAGAGGTAAAAGGTAAGAGGTAAAAGATAAAAAATTAGGTAATAAGTAATAGGTAATAGGCAATAGGTATTGTCGGGGAAATTTGGCGCAATAATGACTATGTAAGATGTAAGAGGGAAGAGGGTCGGATTGGGGACTTTGCGCAATCGGTGGGAGATTTCTCGACTTCGCTCAGATCATGACAAGATGTTTGGGCGCACCGACAATCTTACCCCCGCGCGAGAAACGCGCGACCGCCCATCTTCCATCTTCCATCTTACATCTTCCATAATCCCGTCCGACCATCTTCCCTCTTCCACCTTACATCTTACATAGTCCTCTGTCCGAACCTATTACCTATTACTGATTACCTATTACCTAATTTTTATCTGTTTTCCAAATTCCCTACCTGCGCCCGGCTGTCGCGCCAGCCCTCGCGCACCTTGACGAACAACTGCAAATTGATTTTCCGCCCCGAAAATTTCTCGATGTCCAAGCGGGCGGCGACGCCGATTTTTTTAATCATCTCGCCGCCTTTGCCGACGACGATTCGTTTATGTCCGTCCTTTTCGCAAACGATGTCGGCGTGAATATCGGTTATATCGGACGCGGGGCGATCGGAATACCCGCGCACTTCCACGCCGATCCCGTGCGGTATCTCGTCGTTCAAATACAGCAACGCCTTTTCCCTCACCGCCTCAGCCGCCATGAATTTCAAACTCTTGTCGGTATAGTCGTCCTCGCCGTACAGCGCGTCCCCTTCGGGCAGTTTCGCCACGATCAAATCCAGCAGTTTATCCAGATTGGTTTTTTTCAGCGCGGACACGGGCATAACCTCCAAACCCGCGATTTTGCTCAATTCCGCCAAACGGGGGTACATGACCTCGTAAGCCGTAATGTCGCATTTATTGACGGCGGCAATCACCGGAACGCCGTATTTGAGGTGCTTTTGCAGGTCGGCGGCTTCTTTCGAGTTGAAAGTTGAAAGTTGAAAGTTGAAAGTTGTCGGTCGGGGGTCGGAAGTTGAATGAGCGTCGGAAGTTGCCGGTCTGGATTTGAAAGTTGACGGTCGGGAGTCGCCGCCCCTTGAACCGTCGATCACGTAAACGATCACGTCCGCGCCGGCGGCGGCGTTGCGAATCGAGCCGGTCATGCCGGTATCGAGCAACGAGCGCGGCTTAAAAATACCCGGCGTGTCGGCAAAAGCGACTTGCGCCTTTTGCCCGCCGCGCTCCGTGTTCAGAATGCCCAAAATCCGATCGCGCGTCGTTTGGGGCTTAGGCGACACAATGGAAACTTTCTCCCCGACCAAAGCGTTGACCAGAGAGGACTTGCCCGCGTTCGGGCGGCCTATGATTGCGACTGTACCTGATTTCATTTTTTTTAAGCGAGAGTTTAGATAAAAGATAAAAGGTAAAAGGTAAAAGATTCGGACGCTTACGCAAATCGAAACTTCTGTTATGCTTTATGTGTCTTACCCGCCGACCGACTTATTTCACGGAAATTCGACAATATCTTTTACCTTTTACCTCTTACCTCTTATCTAATCTTATTCTTCCCCGAACACCTTTTTTTCCACGCCCCGCATATCCCTCTTGTCCGCGTCGCCCGCGTGGTCGAACCCGAACAAGTGCAGCAGCGCGTGAATAAAAAGGTACTCCGTTTCCCGCTGTTCCGAATGCCCGTATTCCACCGCCTGCCGCTTCGCTACGTCCGAACATAAAACGACGTCGCCCAAAAAAACGTTGCCGTCCCCGTCCCGCTCCAAACTGAAATCCATGCCGCCCGCCGCCCCGCGCCCGATACCCGTCCCCCGCGCGCTCCCCGCGTCCAACGGCTTCAACGCGTCCGAAGGCTTTAAATCCAGCATGGGGAAACTCAGCACGTCGGTCTCGCAATCGATTCCCCGAAACCGCTTGTTTAAAGCCCGAATCCTCGCCGCCGTCACGAAATTCAGCGACACGGAAAAATCCCCGCGCTTGTCGGCCAAAAGCAAAGCCGCCTCGCCCAAACTTTTCAAGCGCGGCAAATCAATCGAAGTTTGTCCCGTTTCTTCAATGAATAGCATAAGAACGACCGCCCCGCCCGCTTTACGGCCACCCCCGCCAAAGGAGGGGAAGTCTTTCAGCGGTTGGGATTCATTACCGCGTTCAAAATAGAGCCGTTACGCTCCGTGCAGTCTTTACAGGCCGTTTCACGTTTAGGTTTCGCAACAACTCTAATCCGAACTTCTCAATTCTCAATTCTCACTTCTCCCTTCCCAATTCCCCTTATCCGTCAACGCCTGTCCGGGAAATCCGGAAACTACCCCCCCGTCGGCCGCACGCCCCCCATCCCCCCCCC
>JAISFM010000308.1 GCA_031263605.1 Clostridiales bacterium
GTTGCTACAAACTGCAATTTTTACCCGCATTACACGCAAAAATCCCTCGCCTATCATCTCGCGCCTTAATTTCGCAACAAGTCTATTGACGGTTTTAAACCGAAAAGCCGCCAAAAGATAACCCGCGGGAGCGACGAGGAAATAGGCGTTTTTGCTCGTTAAACTACGGCGTTACCTTTCCGCGCTTTAAAAAGATAGACGTAAACGGCAAATACGCCGCGCCGCTTTTCGGTTAACAGCATTTTTACAAAAGAATTACACATCTGACTTTGGCTTTTTGGATATGAAGCGTGAAAAGAACCTTTTCGCGTTTCCTATCTCAAAAATCCAAAAACTCATCTTGTGTAATTCTTTTGTAAAAATGCTGCAAAGTCCCGAAGGCGCGGCGTGTTCGGCAAGGGGATCAAGTGGAATTTTACGAAGTTCCTCGTGGACAAAAACGGGACGGTCGCCGCCCGCTTTTCGCCCTCGGCAAAGCCGCGGGATATAGAAAAAGCGATAGCGGCGTTGTTGGGTTAACTATAACCTATAAAACGCCGGACAGAGCCGGCCGCGCCCTCAGAAAAACCCGAAAAACGACCGCGCCGCCGCCGCTTTCACCGCGCGCCGCGGCGGGAATTTGCGCAAAAACCTGCCTTTTCCCACGGGCAGCAGGCCGAACGCGGCGCACAAAATCCCGGCGCAAAGCAGGGCGGCCGCGCAGACGAGCGCGATATGCAGCCACAAGGGCAGCATGTCGGTCAGGAGTCCGGCCAGCCGCCCGGCGGCCGACGCGACCGCGATGGCGGCGACGCCCGCGAGCAGGGGGCGCGCGAAAGAACAATCCAACCCGATTTTTTTCCGCATGTCCCAAATGTGCAGCAGGGTCTGCACGCCGCAAGCCGCGCCCAAACTCACGAAATACGCGTTCATGCCGATGAAATAGGGCAGGGCGAGGAGGCAAACCAGCATGAGCGGCACGGTGACGCAGTAGTTCCGATAGGACTGCAATTCGAGCCCCAGCGAGTTCATCATGGACGAGGTGATCTGTTCGAGCGACACGGGCAGCATGATCCACGCCGCGCCCGCGAGGTACCGCCCGACCTCGGCGTTGTTGTACAGAAACAGCCCCAACGGGTTGCCGGCCGCATAGAACAGCGGCGTGGACAGGGCGCACACGGCGATCGAGAACAGGACGGAACGTTCGACCTCTTTGCGCGCGCCCGCGAAATCCTTGCGCTGGATTTTGGCCGACAGTTCGGGCACGAGGGCGACGGCTAGCGACCCGATGATCGTACTGGGCAGGAACAGCAGGGGCAGGGCCATGCCGACCGACGTGCCGAACGCCGCCACCGCCTCGCCTTTTGTAACGCCCGTCTCGAAGGCCAAAATCAGCGGCATCAGAACGGAGATCACGCCGTTGACCAAGGAGCCGGTCAGCCTCATGCCGGTGATCGGGGCGGTCTCCCGCAGGAGCGGCTTTAAAAAGCCTTTCGCTCCCGACGCCTTCCCGCCGCCGCTGAAATAGACGGCCGCCGCCGCCGCCGCGCCGCCCGCGCAGGAGATCGACAAACTCAGCGTGGCGGAATACACCGCGTCGAAGTTTTTGAACAGCCAAATCATGGCCAAACAGCAGGTGATCCGCAGCAGTTGCTCGATCAATTCGATCAGGGACACGGCGAAATATTTCCTGTCGCCCCACAGCGCGCCGTAGAACGAGGAATGCACGGCCGTCGCGGCGACGCTGGGCAGCAGCAGGATCAGAAGGACGCTCAAACGCCCGTCGGAAAACAGGTTCCCGATAAAGAGGGAGAGAATCAAAAAGACGGCGGCGACGACGGCGGACGCCGCGAGGCCGAGCGCGAGCGAGGCCGACACGGTGGAGTTCCGCGCGCGGAAGTCTCCGGCCGCGCGGAAAGCCGAGGTTTTGCGGCTGACGACGAGGGGCAGGCCGCCGCCGGTCAGGGTGAGCGCGGCGAAATAGACGCTCAAACCGATGGAGTAGATGCCCATCGTTTCCGCGCCCAGCGCGCGCGACAGAAAAATGCGGAAGATAAAGCCCAGCACCTTGATGACCGCGGAAAAGGCGGTCAGGGTGAATACGGCTTTTAAGATCGGTTTAATTTTATCGGCACCCGATTATGCGGGAAAACTTTTTGCAAAAAGTTTTCCCGCACCCTTTTAAAAACTTTTGGCATTGGGCGGTGGAACAAGCCACGCTGAGAGGTCATTGCGAGGAGCGCGAAGCGCGACGCGGCAATCTCTACCGAACACAGGAACGCCCCGCCGCGCAAAGCCCCGTCATTCCGAATGCGCAACCCCATGTCATGATCTGAGCGAAGTCGAGAAATCTCCCACCTTATGCGCATAGTACTCTGTCCATAACTGTGGACTGTGGACTATGGACTGTGCACTGTGGACTGTCCCGTCATGCTGTCAACTGTTGCGCGGCAATCTCTATATAAAAAGGTGCGTTTCGTGTTCGGTAGAGATTGCCGCGTCGCGCTTCGCGCTCCTCGCAATGACAAGCCGAATTGATTAACAACGCGGTTTATTCACTCCCTTCCACTCCCGTTGGCTTTACATTCCGCGCGGAAAGGTGTATAATAACATGTGAGCGCGCATATCTCTCTATATATTTATTACGGCAGCGGCGGGATATATTACTTTTTTATGCCGTGAAAAGAGGGGTTTATGCGTATTTATCAAATGCAATGCGCCGAGGCGGTATACCGCGCGGCGGAGGGCGATACCTTTGCGGGCATCGCGGAGAAATTCGGGACGCTCGCGGAGAACGTCGCCGAATGCAACGGCGGCGTGGAGCCTTTGGACGGCGATTTGGTGTTTATTCCGAATTTGGACTATACCCTGTACACCGCCCAACCGCTGGACACGGTCGGCGGCATCATGAACAAGTTCGGCGTCGGGCCGCAGGATATTCTGCCCGCCGGTTTGGACAGCGTGTACGTCGGGCAGAGGCTGTTGGTCAAGACAGGAGGGTTATTTGCAATTGACAATTGACAATTTACAATTGACAAATTGCGGATAAAGGATATTGCGCGCAAACCTGTCATTCTGTGCGTCTATTTGTCATTAGAGTTGCAGCGAAATGAATACGGGGTCATTAGACTTGTTGCGAGGAACGCAAACGCCGCTTTTGTCATTGCGAGGAGCGCGGAACGCGCGACGCGGCAATCTCTACCGAACAGAGGAACGCTCCTTTATCATTCTTTCCGTGCGTAAAGAATCCCAACCGTTAAAAAATTCCCCTCCCTCGGAGAGGTGCCGCCTACGGCGGCGGGGCGGTCGTGTTATAAGTTGAAAGTTGAAATTGAAAAGTTTAGGATACAGAACATTGCGCCCCCACTACTTTATCCGAAATTTGTCAATCGTCAATTGTCAATCGTCAATAATCCAAAATACCCTCTTACCGCCCCAACCACTTTATTCGAAATTTGTCAATTGTCAATTGTAAATTGTAAATTGCCAACCGCCCGCCGCCCCAAAAAAAGGAAAACATGATCACGATAAAAGAAGCCATAACCAAACGCGACCTCAAAAAGTTTGTGGATTTTCCGGTCGCGCTCTATAAAGACTGCCCGTATTTTGTCCCGCCCTTGCGCATGGACGAATTGAAATTGACGAACCCGAAAAAAAACCCGTCCTCGCCCTATTGCCGGACAAAGTATTATCTGGCCTATCGGGACGGGAAAATCGTCGGGCGCGTCAGCGCGATTATCAACGGCTTGGACGAGGAAAAGACGGGGTTAAAGCGCGTGCGCTTTTGCCGGATTGACTTCGTCGAGGATCGGGAAGTCGCCCGCGCCTTGATGAACGCGGTCGAGGATTTCGCCCGCGCTGAGGGGCGCGCGGTCGTTCACGGGCCGATCGGCTATCACGATTTGGATCGCGAGGGCTTGCTGATCGAGGGCTTCGACAGATTGAGCACGTTTGAAACGCAGTACAGTTACCCCTATTACCGGACGTATTTAGAGGAATTGGGCTATGAAAAGGACGCCGACGCGGAGGAAGCGACCTATGCCATACCGAAAAAGTACGACGACCGTATCGACCGCATCGCGGGAAAAATCATTCGGAAGTACGGTTTGCGCATATTGGACATGCCCAAACGCCGCATGATAAAGCAGTACGGCGAGAAAGTTTTCCATTTGTTTGACAGGTGCTATTCGCACTTGTACGGCACGGTCCCCTTGCGGGACGAAGTGATCCGCGACGTACTGGCGTCGTTCGGTTTAGTCGCCCGCCTCGAATTGATTTCCGTCGTGACCGACAAGGACGACAACGTGATTGCCGCCGCGCTTGTCCTGCCCTCGATAGCCGAGGCCGTGCGCAAGAGCCGCGGCCGTCTGACCCCTTTGGGGATAATCCGCATTATGCGCGCTGTCCGCCGTCCGAAGGTTGTGGATTGCGCGTTGATCGGCGTCGCGCCCGAGTATCAAAACAGGGGCGTGAACGCGGTTGTCCTTGACCGCGTGATAAAAGGCGCGGTTAAATTAAAGGTCGAGACCGCCGAAAGCAATCTCATGCTGGTCACCAACCAAAAAATCCGCGGCGAGTTTTCCTTTACAAACGGGACGGTGACGCGGCGGCGGCGGTTTTACAAGAAGGAAGTAGGAAGTAAGAATTGAGAAACGGGAATTGAAAATTGAGAATTGAGAATTGAGAATTGAGAAGTGTCGGATAGGGGACATTGCGCGATAATGTCATTGCGAGGAGCGCGAAAGCGCGACGCGGCAATCTCAACCGGACAGGGGAACACCCCGCCGCGCAAAGTCCTGTCATTCCGAATGCGCCCCAATGTCATTTCGAACGAAGTCGAGAAATCTCCCACCTTATGCGCATAGTCCTGTATCTTTTAAAAAATTCCCCTCCCTTGGAGGGATGCCGCCTATGGCGGCGGGGTGGTTGTGTTTTTGCCGCCCCATGTTTTACGCCGAGGTGTTCACATGCCCGTACAAGCCCGCTTTTTGCAGAATGGACGGGTCTGTATTCAGCAATTCAATCAGTCGGCTCGACGGGCCGTTCGGGATATTCTTTCCGCTTTCCCACGCCTCGACCGTTTTCGGCGACACGCCCAAAATACCGGCGAGTATTTTCTGCCCGACGTGCAACCGCGCCCGAAGTTCTTTTATGTCGTCTGCGTTGAACGCTTTCACCTCGGCGACGTGTACGCGCGTTACGCGCAATTTCAGATTGCCTTTCGCGTATTCGGACGCTTCCTCTAACCCTTTGCGGATACTTTCGCTTACATTCATTGTTGCACACCTCCGTCTAATTCTGTTTCAATCCGTTTGAGCATACCGCGGAAAAACGCTTTGTCCTCCGCGGTGATATTTTCGGTTTCATTTTTAGAGTATACGGTCAATAGGAACACTATACCGTATTTCTCGAAATCGGCGTAATCAGCCTTACGCCGCCGCTCTTTCCTTTCCCGCGAAACGCGAACCGCATTTTCCGCAGGCCGCCCGCGCCTTGTATAACGGGCGCGGCTTTCGGGTTTTCCAACAGTTGTATTTGCAACGCGGATAAGTCGCTGTCCGTCAGCCCAAGCCTTTCCCATTGCCGGTCAAATTCCTTCATATGGACAAATAAACGATTTTCCATTGCGAATACGCCCATAGTATACCCTATTTAATAGGGTATGTCAAGCGGTTGCCGAAGGTTCGCGCACAAAACGCGCGGCCTTGCGCGTCTGCCTGTCATTCTGTTTGCCGTGAAGAATCCCCACCGTTAAAAAATCCCCCTCCTCCGGAGGGGCGCCGCCTATGGCGGCGGGGTGGTTGTCAGGGGGAACGGTGCGCATATTAAAGAATATCCGGGTCATATCGAGGCCGTTTGCTTTATTGCGGACGGCCTTTTTTGGATAAAAACCATCGCACTACTGAACGAATTTTAAAAAAGTTCGCACTATTGTGCATAATAATATGTGTGGATATAAAAGAAATCCAAAAGATTTTAACCGAACGGTTACTGGATTTAATGTCGGAAAAGGAAATAAAGAACGCGTATGCCCTTTCCAAAGTTCTGCATATCCCGAATAGAACGATTTATAGTTGGCTGAACGGCGAAAAAGTTCCGCGCATAGATTACGTGATTAAACTTGCCAAATTTTTTAATGTCCCCACCGATTATTTGTTGGGCGTAAAAGACGAGCCTTGGTAAAAAATATGGCGGCGCAAAAGAAACGTTGGATAAACTATCGCCCCGTCGTTCTCCTCGCGGCATTTCAACTTGCCGCCCTGTTGCTCGGCCGTTACCGCCCCGACTTGTGGTATGTCGGCGCAATCGCCCTCGTCGCGGCCGTTGCGCTCCTGCTTGTCAAAAAGAAAATTTTCGCCACCCTTTTTCTGATCCCGCTCGTTTTGGCGGGATTTTTTATCGCCAAACCGCCCGAAATCGACGCGCCGCCGGAATTTTTGAACGCCGAACGCCTCGCCGTAACCGCCCGCATCGGCGACGGGATCGAGTTTAGCAACGGCGGCGCGGCCTTTACCGTCGATCATGCCGTCGTTGTAACCGAAGGCGGCGCGGAATGGGAACTCGGTTCTTTGCGCGTCGCCGCCGATTTCACGGGCGAGGGCGACCCGCTGCGCTTTATCGAGCCGGGTTGGCGCGTCGAATTGGCGGGGCGTTTGGACGTTTACCGTACTGCGTCCGGCGAAATCGTCTATGCCCTGCGGGAGGCGGAAATTGTGAACCTGTATTACGGCAAGCCGTATTTTCCCGCGGCCGTCCGTCTGCGGGCGTACAAAAACCTGTCCGCGCATATGAATCCGAAAAGCGCGGGGCTGTGTTACGCGCTGTTGTTCGGCGACAAAACCCGCTTGGACGGCGACGCTTACGGCGACTTTCAATTTTCGGGGCTTGCGCACGCGCTGGCGGTGTCCGGCTTGCACGTCAATTTGCTGATCGCGGTTTTCCTGTACGCGCTGTCCCGCTTGCGCTTGAACCGCAACGCCGCGCGGCTGGCGTTGCTGCCGTTTCTGGGTTTCTATTGCGTCCTGTGCGGGTTTTCGCCCGGCGTTTTGCGCGCGTCGCTGATGTTCGCGGCTTACGCGGCCGCCCGCCTGTTCCATAAACGGTACGATTCCCTGAACGCGCTGGGGCTCGCGTCGGTTATCGCGCTGACGGCCTTTCCCGATTCGGCGTTTCAACTTTCCTATCAATTAAGTTACCTGTCCGCGCTCGCCGCCGTGTCGTTAACGCCCGTATTCCTGCGTGTCACGGAAAAGCGGCCGCTGTCCCACGCGCCGCTGAAAGTCCGCCGGGCGGTTTGCCTGACGCTGGCCGTCCAACTCATGACCCTGCCGCTGACCCTGCGGCTCGGTTTCAACCCCTACGCCGTCCTGACCAACGCCGCCGTGCTGCCGCTGATCGTCCTGCATTTTTATATTCTCGTCCCTGCCGTTTTTCTTTCCCTGCTGTTGCCGTTCCTGTCCTTTTTATTGGCCGTGCCGGATTGGACGGCCTCGGGCGTACTCGCGCTCACCGGCTTGACCGCGCGGCTGCCCTACGCCCATATCACGCTGATTCCCGTCTTTTGGCTCTGCCTGCTGCCCGTCGCCCTGCTGATCGTCGGGAAGTACGTCCGGCCCCGCATGAGATGGAAAGCCGCCGCCGCCGCGCCCTTGATTCTCGCGGCGATCGTCGCCCTGTCGGTTGTCAACGCGCCGCCGCCCGCCGAGTATTCGGCGCGCCTGTTCAGCGGGGGCGTTTACGCCGAAACCTTGGTTACGGACGGCGAAACGCAGGTTTATATCGGAAAGTTGGACGAATTTAACGTCAACGCGCTGACGCGGGAACTGTACGCCCGCCGCATACGCAAATTGGACGCGGTGTTCCTAACGGACGCGGGGAACGGGGCGGCTTTGAAACGTTTTATCGACGCTTTCAAGCCCGCCGCCGTTTTCGTGCCGCGCCATTTAGAGGATGCCCGCGGCGATGAAATTGCCGCCGCGCTTGCTTTCCCCGCGCAAAAGGCGGCGGCGGTT
>JAISFM010000315.1 GCA_031263605.1 Clostridiales bacterium
ACTAATCACTAACCACTAACTACTAATCACTATTCCCTATTGCTAATTCTTTACCAATACTCCTTCCGGATCGAATAACGTGTATAACTCGTTCAGTAGGGCGTTGCAGATCTTTACGCTGTAATCTAACGGGTACGTTTTGCCGTCATCCTCGTTCTTGATGTATACACGGCTCGCGCCGGGGAAATTGCCCAGTATGTCCTGTACCTCGGATAAAAATAAATCGTTGCCGCCCTCGCCGCCATCCTTGCCGCTGAACGAATACCTTAAACATACCGCGCCCGCGCCGCCCGAATAATCCGAACCCGAACCGGAACCCGAATAGCCCGCGCCTGCGGGACGGCCGCCGTGAAGAGGGGGCGCGGGCTTTTTGCGCAAGGATTCCATGGCGTCTACGCGAAGGATCGGGCGGTCGCCCTCTTCGCGCTGGGAAAGCTTGCCCGTCAACGCTACCGCCGAGTCGATTTGAATGCTGCCCTTGTACTGCGTGTACTTGAAACCCGAAAACATGACCTCGACCGACCCGTGCAGGTCCTCGAGGCGGCCGATGCCCACTTCCGTTCCCGTCCGCTTGGATACGACGCGTTTGAATTCCGTCAATATCCCCCCGCAACGCACCGGCATGTCGTTGTAGGATACCCGCGCCGCCCCTTCCTCGGTGTCGCCCGCATCGTCTATCATCGAGGTGTTGAACTGAAACTCCGCCAGCTCCGCGCGGTATTCGTCCAGCGGATGCCCGCTGATGTATACCCCCAATACTTCGCGCTCCATTTTCAATTTGTCCTTGAACGGCAATTCGGGCAGATTGGGGTAGTCCGTCTTCGGCGCGGCCGGCATCATCTCGAACATCGAAAATTGTCCCTTTATGCGGGCTTGGCGATCGACCTGCGCCTTTGCCACAAGGCGTTCGTAAATCGCCATCAGGACGCTTCTGTGCTTGCCGAAACAATCGAACGCGCCCGACAATATCAAGCTTTCCAAAAATTTCTTGTTCAGCGAGGAATCGTCCATGCGGTCTATGAAGTCCGGGAAATCCTTGTAGGGGCCGTTCGCCCCGCGCTCCGCTACGATCAGGTCGATAACCTTGCCCCCCACGTTCTTCAACGCCGCCAGGCCCACGCGCACGCCCCCGCCCTCGACGCCGAACGCCGCCCGCGACAGGTTGATGTCCGGCGGGTAAACCGGAACGTTCTTTTCCTTTAAATATACCAGGTACTTGCCCACCTCGTCGATCCTGTCAATCCGGTTGTTTAATACCGCCGTCAAAAACTCGACCTCGTAATGCGTCTTTAAATACGCCGTCTGATACGTCAAATACGCGTACGCCGCCGCGTGGGACTTGTTGAACGCGTATTGCGCGAAGCTCTCCATCTCGCCGAACACCTCCAGCGCGACGCTCTCCGGGATGCCCCGCGCCACCGCCCCCTCTACCTCCGCCGCGCCGTCCTTGCCCCTCAGCCCGTGTACGAATATCTCGCGCTCCTTCTTCATTTCGGACGCTTTCTTCTTGCTCATCAAGCGGCGCACGATGTCCGCGCGCCCCAAGCTGTACCCCGCCATCTCGCGCACTATCTGCATGACCTGCTCCTGATAGACTATGCAGCCGTACGTCACGTCCAATATCCCGCGCAAGCTTTCGTGCTTGTAGACAATCCCCGACGGGTTCTTTTTGTTCGCGATGTACGTCGGGATGCTGTCCATCGGCCCCGGGCGGAACAACGCGATCCCCGCTATGATGTCCTCTAAATTGGTCGGCTGCAGCTGCGCCATGAAGCGTTTCATGCCCGCGCTCTCCACCTGGAACACCGCCGCCGTGTCCCCCGCCCCTATCAATTCGTATACCGCCGCGTCGTCGTACTCCATGTCGTAAAAATCGATTTTTATGCCGCGCCCCTCGCGGACGTAATCCACCGCCTTCTTTATGTCCGTCAAGGTGCGCAGCCCCAGAAAGTCCATCTTTAAGAGCCCCACGCGCTCCACCTCGATCATGTCGAATTGCGTCGTCACGTCCTCGCCGTTCCGCTGCAACGGCACGAACTTGTCTATGTCGTCCTTGCATATCACTACGCCCGCCGCGTGCATCGACGTTTGGCGCGGCATCCCTTCGATCGCCATCGCCATGTCCAATACCCGCTTGTTCTGCGGGTCCGCGTCGTAGGCTTGCCGCAGCTCCTGTATCCCGTCCAAATATTTGCGCAACGGGTCCGGCTTCGGCGTGAACGGTATCAGTTTGCTGATGCGGTCCGTCTCGGAATACGATACCCCGTATACCCGCCCCACGTCCTTTATCGCCGCCCGCGCCGCCAATGTCCCGAACGTCACGATCTGCGCCACGCGCGGCGCGCCGTATTTCTCTATCACATATTCGATAACCTCGCCGCGGCGCTCGTAACAGAAATCTATGTCGAAGTCCGGCATACTCACGCGCTCGGCATTCAGGAAACGCTCGAACAACAGGTTGTATTTGAGGGGGTCCACCTTGGTTATGCCGATCGCGTACGCCACTATGCTCCCCACGCCGCTGCCCCGGCCCGGGCCCACCGGAATCCCCATCTCCTCCGCCTTGCGTATGAAATCCCAGACTATCAAATAGTATTCCAAAAAGCCCTGCTTCGCGATTATGCCCAACTCGTAGTCCGCGCGCGACCGTATCTCCTCCGCGCGGACGGGGTTTGCGAGGGCGTCGCGGTACTTTTTCGCGAGGCCGCGTTCGGTCAGTTCCCGCAGGTAGTCGTAGGGGGCCCTGCCGTCGGGCGGCGCGTATCCGGGCAGCAACGGCTGTTTGTAGCGCATCTCGACGTTGCACTTGCCCGCTATTATCAGCGTGTTGTCCACCGCCTCTTGCGCGTAACCGAATTTCGCCGACATCTCGTCGCCCGACTTTAAATAAAATTCGTCCGTCGGGAAATAGCCGTCGTCGCCACCCTCGCCGCTCATGTCGCTGAAGCTGCGCTTGAAGGCTATCGCCATCAATACCCTTTGCGTCTCCGCGTCCTCACGCCGTAAATAATGCACGTCGTTCGTCGCCACTATCGGCGCGCCTATCTCTTGCGCCAGCATGATCAATTGCGACAGGATCTCGCGCTGCGCCGCTATGTTGTGGTCCTGCAGCTCGATGTAAAAGTCGCCGGGCGCGAACATTTGTTTTAGATCGAGGGCCAGCCGTTTCGCCCCCCCGGAGTCGCCCGCCGCCAAGAGGCGCGGTATCCCGCCCGCGATGCACGCGGTCAGGCAAATCAGCCCTTCGGCGTGTTCCTTTAAGATTCGGTAGTCGATGCGCGGCTTGTAATAGTAGCCGTCCACATACGCGATCGAATTGAGTTTGACCAGATTTTCATAGCCCTTGTAGGTCTTTGCCAGCAACACCAAATGGTGAAATTTAGGGATGCGGCCGTCGGCCGTTTCTTTGACGCGCAGGTCTTTGTCAACGTAAAATTCGCAGCCGAAGATGGGTTTTACTTTGCGGTCGGGGTGTTTTTCATTGTGCTTTCCGGCGGCCTCGAAGAATTTGAGCGCGGCGAACATGTTGCCGTGGTCGGTCATCGCCACAGCCGGCATCCCCAGTTCGGCGCATACCGAAAACAGTTTGTCCAGGCGTACCGCCCCGTCAAGCAGGCTGTACTCCGTGTGCAGATGTAAATGTACAAATGGGCGCATAGTTTTTTAAATGCAGAATGCGGAATTGAATGGTTTTATTATACACTTTTTTAAGGGAAATGTAAAGGGAAGGAACGGTTAAGGGACGTTAATTTTGCGGGGAAAGCCTTGCGCTTCGACGCGCCTTGCGGGGGGAACCTTTTACAAAAGGTTCCCCCCGTGCCCCCTTCTAAAAACTTCATGCTGTTTATTGCAAAAGAAAAGACGGGCGGCAAAAACGCAGCCGCCCCATTGCAGCATACCACTATTCAATATCCGCGCCGGGCGGTTCGTCCGGCATCGCGATGTGTTCGCCCGTTTCCGCGCAGGGCGGGGGCGCATCGGCTGAACGCGATTTTAAGACGGCCTTTTCCAGCCTTTTCCGCATACTCAAATAATACCAATACATAAACCAACACATCGGTATGCCCAACTGAAAAAATATTCCGAACACCGTGAAAAGCACGAACCAAAGGGAAACGTCCTCGGCATCAAAGGTATCGCTCAAAACACTATTCACGACGACGGAACCGATCAGCAAAACAACCAAAACCGCCGTCGCTATCAAGGCGCGTTTTAAAAGTTTCTTTTTATAATCGGCCAACGGCAGGTCCGCCGCCTTGCGCGTGACGAATTTCTCGCCGCGCTGACGAATCAATCTGTAAACGGCGGTCACGACACTCAACGAGGAAATATAGAAAACGGAACTGTCGGCGAAAAGATCGAGCCGCGTCCCGTCGCCAAACGACGAACTGTTTACCCAACGCAGGACACGGCCAATTTGAATAAAAAAGCCGGGGAATGTGCTCAACAGAGTAAAACCAAAAAAGATTTGTGCCATTTTATGCAAAACGGTTTCGACACGCTCGTCCGCCACCCTGTTTTTTGCCCTGTATATACAGTAAACCAAAAGGTACACGGCAACGACTCCCGCCGCAGAGGCTTCGCAAATCATGCCGACGAATTTTACACGCAAAACAATCTTGACCGCCAGCCATAAGGCAGTGATAAATATGGCGATAAAAAAGGCCTCTTGGTTGATTTTGTTAAATTCCGCTTTCGCCCTCTCGTCCATCTTTTCCATTTTGCCCTTATTCCTCCCAAAACAATTTGTCCAGCGTGGTATCCAAGCATTTGGCGATCCGAACGCACAATTTAAGCGTGGGGTTATAGTCCCCGCTCTCGATGGCGTTGACCGTTTGGCGGGAAACGTCGGCCAATTTGGCCAACTCCGCTTGCGAATAGCCTTTTGCAATTCTCGCAACCGTCAATCTTGAATTATTCACAAGGATATTATATAATAAAACTTACATATTGTCAACTATATTTTACATGTTTTTTGGGGGAGTTTTTGAAAAGGACAAGTACGAAGTAGGAAGGACGAAGGACGAAGTGCGGTCGAATTTCCGTAAAACGGATTTGTCGGCGGGCAAGAAACATAAAGCAACCCGAATTTTCTTTTTGCGCGAGCATCCGATACTTCGTCCTTCGTCCTTCCTACTTCGTCCTTATTTTTGCTTCGTCCTTGCTACTTAAAATGTGGGAGATTTCTCGACTTCGCTCGAAATGACATTATTATGCACAATTGGCTCGAAACCTTACTACTTCGTCCTTACTACTTAAAAGGTGGGGGATTTCTGGGAGTGTACAAACCGCGTTGCTAACGGTCATTAGACTTGTTGCGCGGAGGACGCGTAAAGCGTCCGATGTGGCAATCTCTATATAAAAAGGCGCATTTCGTGTTTTGTAGAGATTGCCGCGTCGCGCTTCGCGCTCCTCGCAATGACAAACGGGGCGTTCGCGCTCCTTGCAATGACCAAGCAACGCGGTTTGTACACTCCCTGATTTCTCGACTTCGCTCGAAATGACATTGTTATGCGCAATCGGTCGGGCTTTTCACGCCAACCGGAATGATGTCCTTCGTCCTTACTACTTAAAAGGTGGGAGATCTCTCCGCTCCGCTCATTTCATTCGCTCCGGTCGAGATGACAGAAAATTCGCGCGCGCTCCTTTTGTTTACTATGACAAAATGTTGAAAGTTTTTAGAAAGGGGGCGCGGGGGGAAAACTTTTTTCAAAAAGTTTTCCCCAAATGATTAAAACCACCCCAAACCGACACTAACCACTAACCACTAACACTTCCCGCCTACCGCAGGGACTTCAACCAGCCCGGCAAGCCGCTGATAAATTCCATGTTCGTTTTCGTGCGCACCATCATCGTGATCAACTGCTCGGTCGCTTCTTGGGTGTCGCCCACGCTCAAAATACGGCGGATGCTGTAAATGCCTTCGAGTTCCTTTTGCGACAGCAGTAAGTCCTCGCGGCGCGTCGAGGATTTATTGAGGTCGATCGCGGGGAAAATACGCTTTTCCTGCAACTTGCGGTCAAGGTGGATTTCCATGTTGCCCGTGCCCTTGAACTCCTCGAAAATAACCTCGTCCATGCGGCTGCCCGTATCCACCAAAGCCGTCGCGATGATCGTCAGGCTGCCGCCGTTCTCGATGTTGCGCGCCGCGCCGAAAAACCGCTTCGGGCTGTGCAGCGCGGCCGGGTCTATGCCGCCCGACAGCGTTTTGCCGCTGGCCTCGATCGTCAGGTTGTAGGCGCGCGCCAAACGCGTCAAACTGTCCAACAAGATTACTACGTCGCGCCCCAGTTCCACCAAACGCTTGGCGCGCGCCAAGACCAATTCCGCCGCGCGGGTGTGATGGTCGGGCTGCTCGTCGAACGTGCTGTATACCACCTCGCCCTTGACGCTGCGCTGCATGTCGGTGACCTCCTCCGGCCGCTCGTCAATCAGCAGGACGATTAAATGAACGTCGGGGTTGTTCACCGTAATCGAATGGGCGATTTGTTTCAAAACCGTCGTTTTACCGGCTTTCGGCGGGGATACGATGATCCCGCGCTGACCCTTGCCGATCGGCGCGATCAAATCAACGCACCGCATCGCAATCGGGCTCTTGCCGTCCGCCAACTCCATCGTCAGACGTTTGTCGGGGTAAATCGGCGTCATGTCCTCGAAATTGGGACGCCGAATGAAACCCGCCGCGGGCTTGCCGTTGATAAAAAGATTGTCGGAAAGCGCGACGTTGCCTTCGGCGCGCTGGCGAAACGCGGTGCCCTTTACCCAGTCGCCCTTGCGGAGCCCCAAACTTTTGATAAATTCGGCGCGCACGAACGCGTCGCCGTCGCCCGGCTCATAGTTCTTCGCGCGAATGAAACCGAAACCGTTCTGATGGATTTCCAGCACGCCCTCGCGGACCTCGGGCGGGTCGTTGCGGACGGGGGGGTCCTGACGGTTGAAATCGCCGCGCCCCGCGGGCTCGTACCGTTTGTAAAACGGGTTGACGGGGGTTTCGGGATAAGACGCCGCGCCCCCGCTGTGGTTGAAAGAATTGTCCCGGCCGTAGTCGTTCCGGCGGACGTATGCGTCGTTATTGCCCGTATTGTTATTGTTGTAGGGATTGTTGAAAGAATTGTCCCGGCCGCCGCTGCCCGCGTTGTTGTTGTAGGGATTGTCCCGGCCGTAGTCGTTCCGCCGATAGTCGGGGCGTCGCTCGTACTCGTTCCGCCGGTCGCGGTCATAGCCCCCCTGCCGGTCGTAGGCGGGGCGGGCATAGGGAACCGCCGGCTTTTCATAGGCGTTGGCGGGCGCGACCGTCTCGACCTTGTCCAAGGGGAGGACTTCGACCTCCGGCGCGGCCGCCTCGTCGCATTCGTAGGGCGCGACGGGCTCGGGCTCGGGTTCGGCGGCCCCGGCGTTCGGCGCGCGCGTGTCCAAAAGGTTGCGGATATGGTTGTACTGCGCGATGACCTCGTCGGAAATCTTCGCTTCCAACGTGCCGCGCCCCTTCTTGATCTTTTGGTAAGGCGGCGTTTTGCCCGTGACAATGTCCACGATCGCGTCGATCAACGGGTCTTTCTTCATCGTCGTAGGCAGTTTGACGCTGACGTGCGAGGCCAATTTGCGCAAGTCCATCAGGTCAATTCGCTTCAAGTAACTTTTTGTTTCTTCGATTTTCTCCAATTTTCAAATGCTCCTAAAATTTAAAATAATGCGCAACGCAATAAACGCACCGCGCAATTCGGGTTAAAACAGGGAGGGGGTTTTTATAATCACAAACCGGGGTTAAAACGTAAAACCTGTATTCATATAAAGAAATAGTGGATATAGGTTTTTATTTTGACAGGCATTTGCCCCTTCGCTATATATTATACCATACCTTTGCAAAAAAACACAAGTATTTTTCAAGGGGTTTTAAAAAATAATGAAAAAAAAAGGGGGAAGAAAAGCGGACGCCGATAAAACGGGCATTGCGCGGAGCGCAATTGAGTATCAAATTGTACAAATTGCGGGATCATAAATTCTCCTTATCGGTTACTGTACGGATTTGTCAATATAAAAACGTTCCGCTTCCATAACAGTTGAGCCCTTTTTGTTTGGCGTTTGGGAGTGTACAAATAGCGTTGTTGCGGTTATTAGACTTGTTGCGAAATTAAGGCGCGAGATGATAGGCAAGGGATTTTTGCGTGTAATGCGAGTAAAAATTGCAGTTTGCAGCAACGCTACTAACAAAATCTTTACCCGCTTTACACACGAAAAGACCCGCATAGCGTCCGCGCCATATTTCGCTACAAGTCTATTGCGAGGAGCGCAAAGCGCGACGCGGCAATCTCTATATAAAAAGGTGCGTTTCGTGTTCGGTAGAGATTGCTTCGTCAGACGCTTTACGCGTCCTCCTCGCAATGACCGGTAGCAATGCGGTTTGTACACTCCCTGATAAATGATTAATGATAAATGATTAATTGTTGACCTGTCGCAAAAGGGGCTTTTGGTATGCTGTATGGTTTTTGCCCACGCAATAAGCGTCCATTGTTGCCAATCTCTGTATAAAAAGGCGCGTTTCGTGTTTTGTAGCGATTGCCGCGTCGCGCTTCCGCGCTCCTTGTAATGACCCCGTATTCATTTCGCTGCAAGTCTAATGACCGTGTGGCAACGTTGTTTGTATACACATCGCGCCATGGCGCGGCGACGGCATTTGCTTTTTTGCGGGTGAGGAAAGTTTGAAAGCCGCGAAAATTCACATGTCGCTCTCTTTCGAGAGCGACATGCGGTGAGCGGCGCGGAGAGATCTCCCGCTTTAATATCCGGTTCCGTCGGGGACGGGCGGAGCCTTTTACGTCTTTTTGCGCTTGAACGGCGCGCCGGCCGGGCGTTTTACCGGCACGATCTCGTTGATGTGATCCAACAGGAATTGCTGGCCCGCGCGAGACAGGACAAATTCGTCCCGCCGCTTGCCCGTCGCCTCGACGAAATGTTCCCGCATTTCAAGGCCTATCGTCCGCGCGTCCAACGTTAAAATGGGGGTCTTTTTATAGGTTTGGACGGGAACCCTCATTTCCGCCAGATAGTCCCGGTCGAGCAACCATTTCGTGACCGATACGCCGGTCAGTTTTTTGGTCGAATAATTGTCGATGTGCCGGTTGACCCTTTCCACAAACTCGCCGATCGCGATTGACTCGTCGCTCAAAAGCACGTGGTTCTTTTTCTCGTTGGACAGGTAAAACGGGCGTTTCTCGCGGACGGATACGACTTTGCCCCCGTTGTCGATCACCTTTTGCAGGACGCCGCACACGTACTCGAAGCATTTTTTTATCCGCTCTTGGCTCAAAACGCCGTCGTCCGGCACCGCGCCGCCGCCGATAGGGTCAACCCCTCGCGCAAGCGTAGCAAGATAGGACTTCGCCCTCTGCAAAAGAAAGACGTCGCGCGAAAACATGATCGGTGATAGTGTTTGCAGAACAGCCGCGAGTAACCGTACATATCGGCGGCAAAGTAAGATAAGGGCACGGGGACTAGTGATTAATGATAAATGATTAATCATTAATTTTGGATAAGGTTCATGAATGCGGTATCGCCTGTGGGCAAGATACATAAAGCATACCCAAAGTTCCTTTTTCGACAGGTCAACAATTTGTCATTAATCATTAATCATTTATCATTATTTTTTTATTTGCCAATGACCGCATATATCCCCTTTGCCAATTCCCCCGCCTCCTCCGGCTTTAAACTGCCGTTGGCAAGGCGCGCCGCGCCGTACAGCAATTTAACCGTGCCGTCGTCGGGCGTTTCAATCAAGCGTTTGATGGCCGCGTGGGCGGTGTTGACGAACAGTTTCTCGTCCTTGAACGAGGGCATGTCCGCGCCGTAGTTGTACATGCGCCCCATCGCCTCCATGCGCCGCGCCTGTTCGCCCGAAATCAGCATACAGGGCGCGCCGGACGAGAGCGGGCCGGCCTGAACGTTCACGTCGGGCAGAGCGCGCTTGAACAGTTCCTCGGCCAGTTTAGGGTCGGCGGCGTCGGTATCCTCGGCCTTGAATGCGTCGGCGTCGCTGTCGGCGCGGGCGAATTTCACGTCCCTGTTTTCGCCCTCTAAAAATTGAATAAAATGAACGTCGATCAAATCGTCGAGCAGCAGGATTTTCTTGTCCTTGAACCCCTCTAAATACAGGCTCATCGCGTCCTTGTCGTTGACGTAGTACACGGTTTTTTCCCGTAAAACGTCGTCCAGCGTACAGTATTCGTCCGGCGCGGCGGTCTTGAAAATGACGGCTTCCTTGATTTTGCCGTAAAAATCCCTGTCGGTCATGCAGCCGTATTTGACGAACGGGTTGATCGTTTTCCAATACTTTTTATAATTGTCGGGTTCGGACGCGTACAAACTTTTCAATTTCTCGGCGACTTTTTTGGTAATGTGCGCCTTGATTTTGGCCAAATAGCCGTCGTTTTGCAGGAAACTGCGCGACACGTTCAAGGGCATGTCGGGACAGTCGATACAGCCTTTCAGCAACATGAGGTATTCGGGGATCACGTCCTTGATGTTGTCCGCCACGTAGACCTGATTGTTAAAGAGTTTGATCGCGCCCTCGTTTTTGACGTTCCGCAGGTCGGCGTCGGGGAAGTACAGAATGCCCTTTAAATTGAACGGGTAATCGACGTTGAGGTGAATCCAAAACAGCGGCTCCTTAAAGTCAAAAAACATCTCGCGGTAAAACTCGCGGTATTCCTCGGGCGTACAATCCTTCGGGGGCTTGACCCACAGCGGCGATTTGTTGATTTTCTCGCCGTCGCGGTCTTGCCGCTCTGCGTCCTCTTTGTCGTCCTCTTTTTTGTCGGCGTTCTTTTTATCGGCTTTGCTTTCTTTTTTGTCCTCGTCCTTCAAATAAATATCGATGGGCAGGTACGCGCAATATTTTTTGAGCGTCTCCCGCAGCGTAAAATAGTCAAAAAATTTCTTGGAGTCGTCGTCCGCCGCGAACAGCGTCACGGTCGTGCCGCGCTCCGTCCTCGTCCCCTCCTCCGTCGTCACGTCCACGCTGCCGTCGCAGGACCATTTGACCGGTTTCGCGCCTTCGCAGTAGGACAGCGTGTCCACCGTTACGCGCGCCGCCACCATGAACGCCGAATAGAACCCCAAACCGAAATGCCCGATGATGCCCGCGCCGTCGCCCTTATATTTGGACAGAAATTCCTCCGCGCCCGAAAACGCGACCTCGTTGATGTATTTGTCGAGTTCGTCGGCCGTCATGCCGATCCCGTTGTCGGAAAAAGAGATCGTCTTTTTCTTGGCCGACACGCCGATACGGACGGCGTAGGTTTCGCCCTCTTTTTCCGCCGCCTCGCCGACCGCCGCGAGTTTCCGAAATTTCGTAATCGCGTCGCAAGCGTTGCTGACCAACTCGCGCGCGAAAATGTCGTGGTCGCTGTACAGCCATTTTTTGATAATCGGGAAAATATTTTCGCTTTGAACCTTGATTTTGGATTTCGTTTGCATGGTGAATACGGATCTCCTTCCTTACGAATTGCGGCCTCGCGGCTCCGCCGCGGGGTTTTCATTAGTTTACCATATTTTCAGAGATAATGCAAATGAATCATTCCCCGCTGCCACGGCGCGGGGTCTCGACTCGGTACGGACATTTTTCTTTGTGCTCTGTCCGATACGCATAAAGCGTCCGACGGGGCAATTCTATATGTAATAAGGCGCGTTTCGTGTTTGGTAGAGATTGCCGCGTCGCGCTTCGCGCTCCTCGCAATGACCTGCCGTATTTATATTCAACGCGGTTTGTACACCCCCCCTTACAGGACGGGCAAATATGAGAAAATGTCCGTTCAATCAGAATTTCTCGTTTTAATCAGAATTTCACATTTTTAATCGCTTCTATGTAATATTGCAGCAGTTCCCATTTCGTGCCGGGCATCAGGCGGTGATCGGGGCAGGGCACAAAACCGCCCAAAGCGATCAGCGGCCGCAGGCGTTCGATTTCGGCGTCCACCGCTTTCCTGTCCCGCAGCAAGACCGTCTTGTCCATGCCGCCCACCCCCAGTACTTTGTTCCCGTACTTTTTTCGGGCGGCGGCGAATTGGTCGCCCCACGTGCCCACCTCGATCGGGAACATCGTGTTCACGCCGTTTTCCACCCAAACGGGCAACAATCGGTCCGTCACGCCGTCGCAGTCCAAACTGATAATATCCACGCCGTGCGCGTTGAGCAGGGCGGCCATGCGTTTATAATGTTTGGCGCACAAATCCTCGAACATGACGGGACTGATGAGCGGCCCGTTCTTGAAACACACGTCCTCCCAAAAATGCGCGAAATCGAACCGCGCGCCCGTGGACAGCACTTTTTCCGCAACCTTGTATTGCATATCAGCGTAAGTATCCACAATCTCGGCCACGAGTTCATAGTCGTCGGCCAAAGCGTAACTCAACCCCACGATCGAGAACATATTGCGAATGCTGCCCAAAACGCTCCCCGCCCAAAGCCCCACCGGGCAATCGTATTTTTCCCGCCCCGCGTTAAAATTCCGAAAGAACGCCCAATCCACGCGGTCGTCCGAATACCGCATTTTGGGCTTATACAGTTCCTCGAAGGCTTTGCGGTCTTTTAATTGATAGTCGTCCTCGGCCGGTATGCCCTGCGCCCCTTCCTTTACGCGCTCTATGAGCCCATCGCCGTTCTGTACCCGCAGGAAGCCGTCCGGCAATTTTTCCAAGACCTTGCGCTCGAATTGCGGCCGCAGCCCCATGTCGCCGCCGAACGTCACGCTCCAATTGTGATCCCAGCCCAGCAGTTTGTCCAGTTCCCTGTCCGTGTCGCCGCCGTCCCCCCACCGCCCGACAAAATCGCGGGGGATATGCCCCAGCGCGGCCCACTCCTCTATGAGTTCCGTCCAATAACCGAAATGGACGGCGGGCAGCCTGTCCGTCTTGCGGAAGTGTAAAATATTGATCGCTCGCGTTCTGTTGCTATGCACGGTTTTTCTCTCCTCTTAACGGCGTAGGCCGCTGTCAAGCCGCATGGAAGCGGCGTTAAATCACTCGGATGATATTGTTGATCCGCTCCACCACGTCCAACTTGTCGATGATTCCGACCGCGCGGGCGATTGCCTTTTCGCCGCTTTCGTGGGTCATATAAACGACCACCGCCTTGTCCTTGCCTTTCGCGTCCTTTTGCAAAACCTGTTCGAGCGACACGCCGCAACGCCCCAATACGCCCGCCACTTTTGCCAAACAGCCGGCTTTGTCCAACACCGTGACGTTGATGTAATACTTCGAGGCGAAATCGTCCACGAATTTGATGCCTTTGTCCAATTTACCGTCGTTTTTAAAGAACGCGTACCGGTGCTTTTTCTGCCCCGCGCAATACACGATGTCGCTGACAATCGCGCTGCCCGTCGGGTGCGCGCCCGCGCCCTTGCCGTAAAACATCAGGTCGTCCACGTGATCGCCCGTCAAATACACCGCGTTGTAACTGTTGCGCACGCCCGCCAGAGGATGCTCCTCCGGCACTAAACAAGGGTGTACGTGCGCCTCCACCTTTTTGCCGTTCAGTTTCCCTATCGCGAGAAGTTTGATCCGATACCCCATTTCTTTGGCGTAGGCGATGTCCTCGGCGGAAATGCGCGTGATTCCCTCGCGGTAAATGCGGTCGAGCGGCACGCACGTGTTGAAGGCTATACTGGACAGAATGCTCAATTTATACACCGCGTCCCAACCGTCCACGTCGGCGGCGGGATTGGCCTCGGCGTAGCCCAAATTTTGCGCCTCTTTCAAGGCGGCGGCGTAATCCGAGCCGTCCTCGGTCATCTTGGTCAAAATGTAGTTCGTCGTGCCGTTGATGATTCCCGTGATTTGTTGGATCACGTTGGCTTGCATGGACAAATCGAGCGCGCGGATAATCGGCACGCCGCCCACGCAACTGGCCTCGAAATAGAGGCCGACGCCGTTCTTTTTAGCCGCCTTTTCAAGTTCAGCCCAATGCTTGGCGAGAAGTTCCTTGTTGGCCGTGACCACGCTTTTGCCCGCCGCGAACGCGCGCAGAATGAAACTTTTAGCCGGCTCGATACCGCCCATCGTTTCGACGACGATCGAGATTTCGCCGTCGTTTAAAAGGTCGTCCAAATTCGCCGTGCGAGCGGCCGCGGGAACGTTCAGTTTGTCCATCCGCTCCGCTTTTAATTCGAGGACTTTTTTTACCTCGATAGCGATGCCGTCGCTGGCGATAATCGCCTCGCGGTTGGCGCGAATGATTTCGTAGGTGCCGCCGCCGACGACCCCGAGTCCCATAATGCCGATGCCGATTTTTTTCATGATGCGCTCCTTATTAGGTAATAAGTAATAGGTAATAAGTAATAGGTAGAGATAAAAGGTAAAAGGTAAAAGGTAAAAGATATTGTCGGGGAACTTTGAGCGCAGTGCTGTTGAAATTCTTCACGACATAACGGGGAAAGCACACCCTGCGCGCAATGCCCTCTGTTCATAATACCCTCTATCCGAACCTATTACCTATTACCTAACCTTTTACCTTTTATCTTAACCCTTTACCTTGCCCTGTTCATCTCATAGACCAGCCGCAAGCCCGTCAGCGACAACGTTTTATCGACGGTGTTTATAACAGAAGTGCCGCCCGCAATCACGTCGGACAAGCCGCCCGTCGCGATTACTTTCATCGTTTCAAAGATGCATTCCCGTTTTATGCGGGCGCAGATGTATTCCACCGTGCCGATTGCGCCGTACAGGACGCCCGCCTGCATGTTGGAGACCGTGTTTTTGTTGACGACCTTTGCGGGCAGTTCGTACTCGAACCGCGGCAGCCGCGCCGCGCCCGCCGCGAGCGCGTCCCCCGCAATTTTGATGCCGGGGGCGATCGGGCCGCCCGCAAACTCGCCCCGCCCGTTCACCACATTGAACGTCGTCGCGGTGCCGAAGTCGATCACCGTCAAGGGCGCGCCGTACAATTTATACCCCGCCAGCGCGTTGACTATCCTGTCCGCGCCGACCTCGCGCGGGTCGTCGTATTTGATCGCGATTCCGGTCTTTACGCCCGGCCCCACCGTCAGCGGCGTCAATTTAAAGTAATATTTCGACAGCCGCTCGAACGTGTGATTGAGGTCGGGAATCACGCTGGCCAAAATGATGCCGTCCACGTCGGCCGCGGTATAAGAATGCCCGCGCAAAAAATCCAAAATCGCCAAACCGTATTCGTCGCTCGTTTTGGAGAGCGACGAGCCGAGCCTCCAACTTTCAAGCAAAACGCTGCCGTCGAAGAGGCCGAGTTTTATATTGGTGTTTCCTACATCTATGGTGAGTAACATATCAATTCAGTTCACAGCGCACAGTCCACAGTTAAAGGACAGGGCACAATTACATTATAAGGCGGGAGTGTACAAACCGCATTGCAAATCAAACACGGCTCGGCCTTGCGAGGAGGACAGCGAAAGCGTCCATTGTTGCCAATCTCTATATAAAAAGGCGCGTTTCGTGTTTTATAGAGATTGCCGCGTCGCGCGATCTGCGCTCCTCGCAATGACCGGTAGCAACGCGGTTTGTACACGCCCCTATATGTCGTTTTCGGCTTCACAGTTTGTTTTTGACTCGTCCGCCTTTATTTTGGGCGGCGCGACGGCCTCCCGCTCCCACCGACGGAATTGGGGTATTTTTTTCAATGCCAACGCGATCGGGGGCACGGCGACGGCGAGCGCCGCAATCTCTAACGCAAGATTGATCGGAAACACCGCAAAAGCGTTGAGAGCCTCGGCGTATCCCAGTTTCGGCGCGATTGTAACGGTCAGCCAAATCGACAAGGTTACAAGGGCGGTATTCGTTACGGCTCCGGCTACGGCTCCGGCTATGCAAGCGGGAACCTCTTTTTTGAATAGTTTTTTGCCGTATTTATATACAAACGCCATCACAAGACCGACCGGTATACGCGGCAAAACGGATATTTGCGGATACCGGAACAGCATATCCATCGGGCTTCCCGGCTGCGTATAAGCCGACAGCATGGAAAACGCGCCGAAAAACGCGCCCGCCGCCAAACCGTAATATTTGCCCAACACAATCGCCGCCACCGCGCACGGTATCAATAACAATGTGAGCGATACGCCTACGCCCGGAATTATCGGAATAAACCCGACATAAGGGGTAACGGCCATAACCACCGTTAACGCGAAAATGACGGCCAAATAGGCAAGTTTCAAGGTCTTTGTTTTATTCATTTTTTATAGATCGGGTTCCCGCCGTATCGTTTTCGGGATATCCGTCCTTTTGCGATTTACGATTTACAATTGACAATTTACAAATTTCGGTCGGGATGTTGGCGCGCGTTTATGTCCTCTATCCGCAATGCGCGAATGACGATTTACGATTTACAATTGACAAATTTCGGTCGAGATGTTGGCGCGCGCTTATGTCCTTTATCCGCAATGCGCGAATGACGATTTACAATTTACAATTTACAATTGACAAATTTCGGTCGAGATGTTGGCGCGCATATGTCCTTTATCCGCAATTTGTCAATTGTCAATTGTAAATTGTAAATCGCAAATATTTCTCACAGGCCCCTGTAATCCCGCTTCTCTTTCCGCATGATGCGTTGAACCGCCCATTTGCCCGTGATCGCCGCGGGCAAGCCGCCCGGCGGCATCAGCCACTGCCCCGCCATGTACAGGTTGTCTATCCCCGCCACGCGGCCGTCGTGTATCATAGGCTTGGCTCCGAGCGCCGCGCCCCAACTCATCCACGAGCCCTTGTGCGCCCCCGTATACCGCTCCCACGTCTTGGGCGTGGCCGCGTCGATTAGGCGCAGTTTGCCCTTTAACGCGGGGACGCGCTCCTCGACCCGCTCCAAAACTTCCTGCCCGTAGCGGGTTTTGGTTTCGGCATATTCCTTTTTATCCGCGTATAATTTATCCCAAAATTCATAATTCGTGGGGACTTGCACCTGCATGATATTCTTGCCCTCGGGCGCAAAAGCCGGCTGATCGGCGTAGGCCGTATAGGATAAATAACTAACCGGCGCGTCCGCCATCGCGAGTTGGGTTTTAAAAGTCAATTCCTTCGGGATGTTTTCCATTTTGTCGTCCACGGCGTAGGACAGCAGGAACGACGCCCACAGCGGGTAAACCGCGGGAGCCGCGTCGCGCTCCTCTATCCGCTTGTCGCGGTATTGTTCGTGCAGCATACCGAACGTCGCGTGAATGTCGCAAGCGGGAACGATGTAATCCGCGTTGAGCCAGCGTTCGTCCGCCAAAATCAACGACGCGGTTTTCCCCACGACCGGAAGTTTGGCCACCGGCGCGCCGTACTGAATCAAGCCGCCCATCGACAGAAATTTCTCCGCTATGCGCTCGGCGGCCGCGCGCGACCCGCCCGCGGGCACGCCGGTTTTGCCCCGGCAAAAAACCGCGTAACTGTAAATGAAATCGCCGACCGACGCGTTGTCCGCGCCCCACGTTTTGAACGCGAACCGCAGCAACGGGTGCGTAAACCTTTCGGCGAATTGCGCGGCGGGGATTTTTCCCAGACGTTTCATCGCCTTTAAGGCGGGGCCGGCGGTTTTAAGAAGTTTCATTTTTTCGGACAAACTCATGCAATCGACCGCGACGGCGGGCGCGGAAAAGTATGGGAAATCTTTAACCTCGTTGACAAACGCGCCGATCGCGGGGGCGTCCTTTTCGGAAATTTCCAACATGCGCGAGCCGGTTTCGCCGACGTCGCGGGTGAAAGAGAAGGTTTCGCCGTCGTGTTCAAACGTCCCGAACGTTTCGGGTTTGAGGATTTCGACGCCCTCGCCCAACATGCCGACGGTTTTCCACATATCGTTGAAAGCGTCCGCGGGGTCGTCCGCCGTCCCGGTCAGCCAATGAATACAACCGTCGATATGGAAATCCTCGCGGTCCCAACCGGTCATCTCGCCGCCCGGCGCCGTGAACCGCTCGAATATTTCCGCTCGAAATCCCGCTTTCAGGGCGTAAATCCCCGCCGTAAGGCCGGATACGCCCGCGCCGATGATCGCTATCTTTTTCGCCATAGGTTTCCTAATGTTCTCCTCAATCTAGTACCCGCATAGTGTCTTTTAATATTTTATCATTTTTTCGGGAAAAAAGCAAAGGGAAAAACGCAACTTTTCAAAGTTTACGCAGGGTTTACGCGTGAGTAAATTTTCAAAGCAAGCGCGGCGGCGGCATAGGGCGCGGCGATTCGCGTGAGAAACGGTTGCGCGGTACCGTATAGGCATGAGAGGCTTTGCTCCTCATACGGTTACGGAAACACAAAAACATCTTGCATTCGAGCATAATACAGTGTCGCCTGTGTCAGACAGATACCCATATTGGGAGTGTACAAACCACGTTGCTGCAAGTCATTGCGAGGAGCGCGAAGCGCGACGCGGCAATCTCTACAAAACACGAAACGCGCCTTTTTATATAGAGATTGCTTCGTCGCTCACTGCGTTCGCTCCTCGCAATGACCCCGTAGCAACGCGGTTTGTACACTCCCCATATGATACTATATGCTCCTTACCCGTGAGCGGGAACATTTCAGCGTGACGCTTTATCCTTAACTTTTCAACTTTCAACTTTCAATCGGTTCATGCGTCCGCCGTGTTTATAAACAACCGCGGTTTGTCCGCTCCCCTCGGGGTTTGCGTCAACGCGCGAATTATGCTATACTATATGTAACGCTTGCAAGATATAACGCATTGCAAACGTTTGCCATATGGTTGCGGTATTTTTCGGGAAACGAAAAAAATTGAAGCCCGCGCAGGTCATGGTCGCGGGGTTTTTGGCCGCGCTGCTGATCGGCGCGTTTTGCCTTGCCTTGCCCGTTTCCGTCAAGGCGCGGCGGTGGGCGGGGTTTTTGGACGCGCTGTTCACGGCGGCGTCCGCGCTGTTCACCGTCGGCCTCGCCGTCGTGAATACGGCCGCCTATTACAGCGTTTTCGGCCAAGCGGTCATTTTATTGCTGATCCAAATCGGCGGCCTCGGCATCATGGCCGCCGCGACTATCGTGTTTTTGGCCCTCCGCAAGAAAATCTCTTACAACGAGCGGCTCATGATGCAGCACGCGCTCGCCGCCGAAACGAACGAAGGCGTCGTCAAGGCGATGCGCCGCTTGCTTTGTACCGCGCTCGCCGTCGAAGGAATCGGGTTCGCCGCTATGCTGCCGGAAATGATTATCCGCTTCGGCGCGGGCGGGATTTTCAAGGCGTTGTTCGTTTCGGTCTCCGCGTTCTGCAACGCGGGCTTGCAGAATCTGGACGGCGCGGGCTTAACCCCGTTCGCCGCGAGCGTTTCCGTCCTTCTGTCGATTGCCTTCGCCGCGATTTTGGGCGGCCTCGGCTTTGCCGTCGTCGCCGACATTCTGTCCAAAAAATTCAAATACTCCAAATTTTCCTTAAATACCAAAATCGTACTCGTCACGACGGGGATTTTATTACCGTTCGGAACGCTGTTTTTTCTCGCGAGCGAATACGGGAATACCATGAGCGGCATGACTTTCGGCGAGAAACTGCTCAACGCTTTCTTTTTGGCGGCCAACGCGCAAGCGACGGCGGGCTTTAACGCCATAGAGGTCGGCCGATTGACCGCGCCGAGCAAATTTGTCGTCCTATTTTTATCCGCGGTCGGCGCGGGCCCCGGCTCTACGGGCGGCGGAATCAAGACGACGACGCTGGCCGTGTTGGTCGTCTGCGCTTTCTCACGCCCCCGCGCGGACGGCGCGCCCGTCGTCGGCAAGCGCGGGATCGGGCGCGAAACCGTCCGGCGCGCGGTCGGCGCGGCGTGTTTTTCGCTGGCGTTGATGTTCGTCGGCACGCTGCTGCTGCTCCTGACGGAGAGCGGCAACGCCCAAATACAAAGCCTGTACGGGCTGGAAAATATTCTGTTGGAAACGACGTCCGCATGGTCAACCTCGGGACTGTCGGCGGGCATTACGCCCGGGCTGACCGCAGGGGGCAAACTCGTCTTGATCGCGCTGATGTTTGCCGGGCGTATCGGCCCGATTACGCTCGCCATGGCGTTCGGGCGGAACGCGGGGCGGGCGGACGCGAAAATCGGGTACGCGGACGCGAATATTATGATCGGATAGGGAAATAAGAATTGAAAATTGAAAATTGAAAAGTTATTGACCCGGAAAATTGAAAATTGAAAAGTTGTTGACCTGTCGAATGTGAAACTTTTCTTATGCTTTATGTTTCTTGCCCATGAGCGGAAACATTTGCGGCGCGAATACTTTATCCTTAACTTTTCAATTTTCAACTTTCAACTCGTTATTACGGTCGCCCCGCTAAACGTATAAGTCGGCATACAAAACGATCGGCGGGCATCATGAAACGGCGCGGATACGAAAGGGCGACGCTCGTTAAGAAATTAAAAAAAGAGGCCGAAAGTTTTTGAAAGGGTCCGGGAAAACTTTTTTCAAAAAGTTTGCCCGTATAAATCAAAAAGTTATAAAAGAGGTATTGAACATGGCTATCGATAAAAAGGACATCAACATGATCGCGGTCATCGGCTTGGGCGGGTTCGGCGGCTCGCTGGCGCGTTCGCTTTGCAAAATGGGCAAAGAAGTGTTGGCGGTGGACATCGACAAGGATTTGGTCAACGAGTTTTCGACGATAACGACCGGCGCGGCCGCCGCCGACGCGGCCGACGAAAGGGTGTTGAAATCGCTGGGAATCAAAAATTTCGACGCGGTGGCCGTCTGCATGAGCGATATCGAATCCAGCATTTGCATAACGCTTTTGTGCAAGCAAATGGGGATTCCCTATGTCATCGCAAAGGCGGGCAACGCCTTGCACAAGACCATTTTAGAAAAAATCGGCGCGGATTTCGTCGTGTTCCCCGAGGAATACGTGGGCGAAAAAATCGCGTCCTCTATCTTTAACCCCACGGTTTTGGAGATCGCCGACCTAACGGACGACTTTAAAATCATCGAAATCGTGACCCCGGGAAAATGGCGCGACAAATCGCTGATTGAATTGGATATACGCAAACGGCACAAGGTCAGTATCCTTATGATAAAGCGCGGCGACGAAGTTATTTTGAACCCGGGCGGCGATTTCGTGCTGCGCACGAGCGATTTATTGATCATGTGCGGCGGCACTGCGGAATTGGGAAAATTAAAGAGCAAGGCGACGGTCGCTATACCGGACGACGAGATTTTATAAATAACGGCGGATACGCTTCGCAATACTTTGTCACGGGCGATTTTTCTCGGGGTCGCGTAGGCTCGGCTACGCGACCCCTCGTAAAATCGCCCGTTCCTCGTCTTGCTCGCGTCTGCGCCGTTATTTCTGCGGCCGGCATTGCCTAATCCAAATTGTTTTGTATAAAATTTCTAATCTAATTTTAATCAAATGATTAAATCAAATGATTGACATTTGAATTTTGATGTGGTATACTCTTTATATCAAGGGCAGTTTCTATGTCGAATTCGGAAGACGTAAAGGAAAAAATCGCGCTTGCGACGATCGGGTGTTTGGAACGGTACGGCCGATCCGGTACGACGATACGGCGGATCGCCGAGATCGGCGGCGTGAACAGCGCGGCGATCAGTTACCACTTCGGCGGCGCGGACAACCTGATCGACACCGTCATGCGGCGGACTTTGGGCGAGGCGTTCACGCTGTCCGATTACGCGGAGTTTGAAAACAGGGATTTAAAGGGCTATTTGCGGGCGGTCTTTACCTTTTTAATCGAGGGCGCGCGAAAATTCCCCAACATTTCCAAAGCGCATTTATACGGGATTTATACGGACGGCGACTACTCCTCCCCCGTCGTCGCGGCGATGAACGGCTTTTTAGAGCAACTTCTGCGCAAAATCACCCCGAAAACCGATTTGACCGAAACCGTTTTGCGGCGGCGGCTGTTTATCCTCATGTCCCAAGTCGTCTATTTTATCGTGTCGCCCGGCCTTTTGAACGGTTTCGCGTATCCGAACGGCGGCGGGCCGGACGCGGAAGGGTTCGCGGCGGCGTTGATCGACGACCTTTTTTTTAATGATAAATGACCCATGATAAATGATAAATTTCGGATAAGGCTCGTTAAATCGGTAATACCTAAACGGTGAAAATTTTTGGGAAAGGCGCGGAAAACCCATTTTATAAAAAGGGTTTTCCGCCAAAAAAAATAAAACCAAACCAAACTAAAAAAGGTAAAATAAGATGTCTATCGTGTTGAAACACATAGTCCGCAACAATCGGGGC
>JAISFM010000212.1 GCA_031263605.1 Clostridiales bacterium
ACGCGTGTCATAGGAACGCGAATGCCCCGCATGTCATAGGAGCGCAAACGCCCCGCCGGTCATCACGAGGAGCGCGAACGCCCCGCGTGTTACAGGAGCGCGAACGCCCCGCCGGTCATCACGAGGAGCGCAAACGCCCCGCATGTCACAGGAGCGCGAACGCCCCGCCGGTCATCACGAGGAGCGCAAACGCCCCGCATGTCATTGCGAGGAGCGCGAAGCGCGACGCGGCAATCGCTACCAACCACAGGAACGCCCGCGCAAAAATCCCCCGACCGAAACTGTGGACTGTGAACTGTGCACTGTGGACTGCTTTTGTCATTGCGAGGAGCGCGAAGCGCGACGCGGCAATCTCTACCAAACAGAGGAACGCTCCGCGCAAAAATCCCCCGACCGCAATTCTGCATTCTGCAGTATCCCTTAACTGTGGACTATGCACTATGCACTGTGCGCCGCAAAAATCCCCCGACCGCAATTTGTCATTTGTCATTTGTCATTCAAATTTACGATTGTAAATCGTAAATTTGCGTCCGGTTCCCCGCACCTTGAAAACTGAATATGACACAGCGAATTTCTTTTGACATTTTCGCCTTTTTACGTTATTATATAACGTATACGGAAATTCCGCATTCGCGTTTCCGAACGCGCAAGCCGCTATTTGTTCGCGCTTATAGCGGAGGAGGTAAAAAATGGAAGAATTGAAATCGGGAATATTTACGCTGAAATCCGTCTCGGTGACCGAAATCGGCGAGGATTCTAAATGGGCGAAAGCGGCCTATAAACTGATAGCCAGCGGCGCGGCGGGCGAAGTCCTGCTGACCGACCGCACACGCTTAAAGCCTTCGAGAAAGAGGGATGTTTTGCACGGCTATGTAGTCCGCAACGACCGCCGCGCGTTTGAGATCTTTTACGACTTGACGACGAAAGAAATTAGCGCCTGTATTTGCAAATAAAATGCATACGCAATTCACAATGCACAATTGCGGTCGGGGACTTTTGCAGTGCACAGTTGAAAGGTCGCGAGCGTTCCCCTGTCCGGTAGAGATTGCCGCGTCGCGCTTCGCGCTCCTCGCAATAGACTTGTTGCGAAATACAGCGCGGACGCTATGCGGGTCTTTTCGTGTGTACAGCGGGTAAAAATTTTGTTAGTAGCGTTGCTACAAACTACAATTTTTACCCGCATTACACGCAAAAATCCCTCGCCTATCATCTCGCGCCTTAATTTCGCAACAAGTCTAATGACTATCGGCGTGGTTTGTCCGCTCCCATGCGCGCTAAAAAAACACGACCGCAATTTGTCAATTGTCAATTGTAAATTGTAAATTGCCTGTCATTTGTCAACCGCCTATTGTAAATTGCCTGTCAATCGCGTGTAATTTGCTTGCTAATTTATGCCTCAAAAGGTTGACAAAATCCCCGTAATGTTGTACGATTAGATAATGGACTTGGACGTATCCGTTTACGGCATCCTTTTGCTGGTCGAAAACCCCGCTTTTGGGCGGGAAGCCCCCTACAATATTAGGCTCGCGGGCAAGCCCATGCGGAATTGGACGCTGCTCGCCTTGAACGACGCGTCGCATACCGAACTGGTTTACAACGGCGAGGACGTCGCCGCTTTCGTGCGGCCGTATGCGCGGGAAAGCGACTATACGGCCGTGCTCTATTCCGACACGCCTTTGTTTCAACGGAAAACCCTTTTGGAAATTTTAAAATTCGTTCGGGACAATAAGTTGAACGTTTGCCGTTTGACGCGCGGGTGGGTGTTCCGCACCTCGTTTTTGCGCGACAGCGACGGCGTGGTCGCCGGAAAGACCTATTACTTCGACGAGGAGGACTTCCTTACCGTGTCCGACTTCGGGCAGGCCGCTTTGATCGGCGACGTGCTGCGCCAGAGGATTTTGCAGTTCCACATGCGCAACGGCGTGCAGATCACGGACACGGGCGGCGCGTTCATCGACGGCGATGTCAAGATCGGCAAGAACGTGACCATTCAAGCCGGCAATATTTTGTCGGGGCGCACCGTGATCGGCGACGGCGCGGTTTTGAAGCCGTACAACGTGATCGACGACAGCGTGATCGGGGAGGGCGCGGAGATCTCCGCGAGCCACCTGTGTTCCTGCGCGGTCGGCAAAAACACGCGCGTCGGCCCGAACGCCTATATCCGCCCGCAAAGCGTGATCGGCGACGATTGCCGCATAGGCGACTTTGTCGAGGTCAAAAACGCCCGGATCGGCAACGGCACAAAGGCCGCGCACCTGTCCTATATCGGCGACGCCGACGTCGGCGAGCGGTGCAATATCGGTTGCGGCACGGTGTTCGTCAACTACGACGGCAAGAACAAACGCCGCAGCACGGTGGGCAGCGGCGTTTTCATCGGCAGCAATGCCAACCTTGTCGCGCCCGTGCGCTTGGAGGACGGCAGTTTCATAGCCGCCGGCAGCACGGTGACGGGCGACGTCCCCGCCGGCGCGCTCGCCATAGCAAGGGCGCGGCAGGTGAATAAGACGGACTGGAAAAAACCGACGTAAGATGGAAAATGTTATGTAAGATGTAAGATGGAAAAGCAGATGGAAGATGTAAGATGTAAGATGGAAGATGGGTTGTCGCGCGTTGCTCGCGCGGGGATAAGATTGTCGGTGTGCGCAAACATCTTGTTATGATCTGAGCGAAGTCGAGAAATCCCCCACCGATTGTGCAAAGTCCTCAATCCGACCATCTTCCATCTTCCCTCTTACATCTTACATAACATTTTCCATCTTCCATGACATGAGGAGTATAAATATGACTTTTATCAATCCCCGGCACAAGGTGAAACTTTTCGCGGGCAACGCTTGTCCGGCCCTCGCTAAAAACATAGCGGACAAACTGCAACAGCCGTTGGGCGCGGTCGAGGCCGGCAAGTTTTCGGACGGCGAGACCAGCGTGCACATCGGCGAGACCGTGCGCGGACAGGACGTATTCGTCATTCAATCGACTTCGTACCCGGTCAACGACAACCTGATGGAATTGCTGATCATCGTGGACGCTTTGAAACGCGCGTCGGCGGGGCGGATCACCGCGGTGATGCCTTATTTCGGGTACGCGCGGCAGGACCGCAAGGCCAAAGCCCGCGACCCGATCAGCGCGAAACTGGTGGCCGACTTGATCACGGCGGCGGGGGCGAACCGCGTACTGACGATGGACTTGCACGCGCCTCAGTTGCAAGGGTTTTTCAATATTCCGGTGGACAACCTGCTCGGGATGTCCGTCCTGACGAAATACATTTTAAAAAGCGGCCTGATCGGCGAGGATTTCTGCGTGGTGTCGCCCGACGTGGGCAGCACGGCGCGGGCGCGCAGCGTGGCGCAACGCTTGAACTGCCCGATCGCGATTGTGGACAAGCGCCGCCCCCGCGCCAACGCCGTGGAGATCATGAACATCGTCGGCGACGTGAAGGACAAGGTTTGCTTGATCGTGGACGACATGGTGGACACGGCCGGCACGATGGTTTTGGGCGCGGAGGCGATCAAGAGCGCGGGCGCGCGGGAGGTTTACGCCTGTTGCACGCACGCGGTATTGAGCGGCCCGGCCGTGGAGAGGCTCGCCAATTCCTGTTTAAAGACGCTGTTCGTACTGGACACCGTGGAGCACGAAACGCCGGTGCAACTCGGCAAATTGAAATACATTTCGGTAGCCCCGATTTTCGCCGAAGCGATAGAGAGCATTTACGCGGAGTTGCCGATTAGTAAACTGTACGAGTGACGGTTGACGGTTGATAATTTACAATTTACAATTGACAATTGACAAATTTCGGTCGGGGTTGCGTCATACGGGCAGGATAGCGGGCAAGAAACATAAAGCAACCAAGAAGTTTCTTTTTGCGGCAGCACCCGACACTTCGTCCTTCGTCCTTCCTACTTGCGAAAGCCGGTGGGCAAGAAACATAAAGCAACCAAGAAGTTTCTTTTTGCGGCAGCACCCGACACTTCGTCCTTCGTCCTTCCTACTTGCGAAAGCCGGCGGGCAAGAAACGTAAAGCAACCAAGAAGTTTCTTTTTGCGTAAAGCATCCAATGTATGAAAGAAAATAAATTTTGGAAAATAATAGATATGCTTGATTGGAGCCGCGAAGGGAATGACGAAGAGGTATTAAAACCCTCGCTGGCGTATTTAGCGCAAATGCGCGATAAAGAGATTTTTCAGTTTGACGAGATACTGTCAAAACTGCTGTATGATTTGGATAGCAGGGAAATGGTCGAGAGGGTTTACAAAAACGCAAAAAATTTTGACGACGATTTGTTTTTGTATTTGCGTTGCGTCGCCGTTGTAAACGGCAAAAACTTTTACCGCAAAATATTATCCGGCGAAAGCAACGTAAATTCGGACATGGAGTTTGAGTCGTTGTTATATTTACCGCGTGACGCATGGGCGTTGAAACATAAAAAGGATTCGGCGGACTATCCGCATCAAACAAAGTACTGTTTTGAAACCGGCAGCAATAAAAAACTTTGGGCTTAATGAGAAGTTAAGGACGAAGTAGGAAGGACGAAGTAAGGTCGGTGCGTCATAGGGAATTTACAATTTACAATTTACAATTGACAAATTTCGGTCGGGGTTGCGTCATACGGGCAGGATAGCGGGCAAGAAACGCAGGGAATTGACGATTGACAATTGACAAATTTCGGTCGGGGTTACATCATACGGGCGGGTCGGCGGGCAAGAAACGTAGAGCATAATAAAAGTTTCTTTTTGCGGCAGCACCCGACACTTCGTCCTTCGTCCTTCCTACTTCCTACTTGCAATAATTTGTCAATTGTCAATTGTAAATAATTTTAGATATGTATTTAATCGTAGGCCTCGGCAATCCCGGGGAAAAATATTCGCGCATGTATCACAATTTGGGTTTTATGGCCCTCGATATTTTGGCGGGGAAATTAGGGTTTAAGAAGTTTAAAAACAAGGGCTATATGGCCGAAACGGCCGAGGGCAGCGTAAACGGCGAACGGGTGATTTTGGCCAAGCCGGCCACGTTCATGAATTTGAGCGGGGATTGCGTGAAGAGTTTGCTGGCCGCGCACCGCGCGCCGCTTGAAAATCTGCTCGTGGTTTACGACGACGTGGACATTCCGAAAGGGTCGGTCCGCTTGCGCGCAAGCGGCAGCGCGGGCACGCACAACGGCATGAAAAACATCGTCGAGCGGCTGCGGACGACCGACTTCAAGCGCGTCCGCGTCGGCGCGGGCCCCGTGCCCGAATTTGTCCCGCTGATCGATTACGTGCTGTCGGACATTCGCGGCGAAAGCATGAAACTTATCGAACCCGCCCTGCTCCGCGCCGCCGACGCCGCCGCCGAGTTCGCCGCGGGTGTCGAGTGGCCGCGGGTGATGAATGCGTACAACGGTTGAAAGGGAATCGATACACGAAAAGACCCGCAAAGATTTCGCGGAAAGGTTGCGGAACAACTCTCATACCCCGCGCTCTCCGTTGCGCCGGCCGGATTAAACTACGGTATTCTTTTCCCGCCGCCCCTCCGCCGCGAGGAACGGCGGGGAAGTAAAAATAAGAAGGGGAGTGGACAAATGGCGTTGAAGTCATTGCGAGGAGCGCGGAACGCGCGACGCGGCAATCTCTACAAAACACGAAACGCGCCTTTTTACATAGAGATTGCTTCGTCGCGCTTCGCGCTTCTCGCAACAAGTCTAATGACAAAAGGGGCGTTCTGCGCTCCTCGCAATGGCTTGCAGCGAAATTAAAAGGCGAGCGGAATTGCGCGTCTTTTAATTTCGCTGCAAGCCTGATGCCATGCCGAGTTTGTATTCAACGCTGTTTGTACGCTCCCCAAAAAAGCCGCCAAAAGATAACCCGCGAACATGTACACACCGCAAAAGGAGGCCGTCGGCCAATGCATACGGATATAAACGAGTTGCTGATCGGCGGCTCCGAAAGGTATTACGATTATTTGGAGGAAACCGGCAAGGGGCTCATCCTCTTTGACGTGGCCGGTGCGGAACGCGTGTTCGAGGACGTGGGCAAGAAATGCCTGTACCGCTTGCGCTTGGACAAAAAGATAAAGAACACCGACCAGATGATGATTCGGGCGCGGAATAAAATATACCTTCCGAACCATGTCAAAATCATACTTTGGGACGAGGACAAAAAAGACCTCGTCGTTCAGGTCGTGAACAAAAAAGCCCAAGAGGAACTCGCGGGCTTGGAAAATTTCGACCCCAAAGAAATCAAGGTCGTTTTGGATTTGAAACACTTGGTTTCCCGCACCGGCAAATGGTTCGAGAGCCACAATGTCGTCCTTCCGAGCCGCCCCGCGCCTTTGCCGCCCGTAACGGCGTTCGACGGCACTTCGGACGGGCAAAGGAAAGCGGTGGAATTTTGCCTCAATCGGGGCTTTTCGTATGTGTGGGGCGCGCCCGGCAGCGGGAAATCCAAGTACGTTTTGACGAACGCGGCGTTGAACCTGTTCCGCGCCGGCAAAAGGATCGTGATTGCCGCGCCCACCAACAACGCCGTCGAGCAGGCGCTCAAATGCGTCATCGAACGCTTTGACGCGGAGGGCGTTGACCGCGGCAATATTATCCGGCTGGGGATGCCGAGCAAGGCGTTCGCGGACAGGTTCCCCGAGGTCGTGGAGATACGGGGCGTGTCGCAAATCATAGCCGCGCTGACGAAGCAAAAGGAATTGTTGGAGGATATCCTCCGGTTCAAAACCGAGCGCGAAACGATGGGCGAGGTCGTCGCGGCCCTGCAAGACCGGATAGGCAAAAACAACGCGCTTTCCGGCGCGGCGCGGGACATGCTGAAAAACATGGAGCGGGAATTTGCCGAAAAGGAAAGGCTGTACGCCGCCTATGAGGGCGACGGCGCGGAGGGGATAAGGGATAAAATCGAGGAACTGAACGAACAACTTGCGGACGGCGAGGGCCAATCCACGGGCGAAAGGATACGGACGCTTTCCGTCATAGGCTGCACGGTGGATTATTATATAGGCGGCTTTTCGCAGGGCGGCGGGGGCAGGCCGCCGGCGTTCGACCGTATTTTTTTGGACGAAGCCGGCTATTGCAGTTTGGCGAAGGCGGCCGCGCTGTTCTCCGACGGGACGCCCGTAACCTTTTTAGGCGACCATTTCCAATTGCCGCCCGTGTGCGAAATGGACGGCGGCCTAATCGCCGGCGAGGAAAACAGGGAGGCCTTCGTGTGGGCGCAGTCGGCGTTGTATTTGGCCGACCTTATCGGGAACGGCGCGGAAACGGAGTACGCGCGCTATATGAAAAAGATCCCGCCGTCGTTTCGGGACATGCCGAAGGTTGACCTGACGGAGACCTACCGCTTCGGGCAAAACCTGCTGGACATCCTGTGCCGCAACGTGTACGGGACAACTCTGCGCAGCGGCAATCAAGACGGCATAACCATAGAAGTCGTCCATGCGCCCCGTCGGACGCTCACGGACAAAAAACGCGCGAATCCCGACGAGGCGGATGCGGCGCGGGAATACCTTCGGAAAAACTTTCTGCAATTGGGCGACGCGGCGGTTTTGACGCCGTACAAGAATCAGGCGTCGCTGCTCCGGCGCGGCTGCTACCGCTTTGTGGGCGACAATATCCTAACGGTCCACGGCTCGCAGGGCGGCGAGTGGGACACGGTCGTATTGAGCGTTTGCGACACGGCGGACAAGTATTTCACGGATTCCAACAACCCGCGCAGCGGCGGCCGTCTGATTTTGAATACGGCCGTCAGCCGCGTTAAAAAGAAACTTGTCATCGTCTGCGACGAAACCTATTGGGCCAAGCAAAGCGGGCAGTTGTTGTGCGAACTGGTGCGGAATAAAACGGGCGGCGCGGCGCGCAGCGCGCAGTCCACAGTTAAAGGATAATGCAGAATGCAAAATGCAGAATGCAGAATTTCGGATGGGGTTCATGAAAGCGGGATTGCCCACGGGTAAGGAACGGAAAGCATACCGGAAGTTTCTTTTTCGATGGGTCAACATTGTGCATTGTGCATTCTGCGTTAAATTGTGGACTGTGCGCTGTGGGAGTGGACAAATGGCGTTGCAACCGGTCATTAGAGTTGCAGCGAAATGAATACAGGGTCATTGCGAGGAGCGCGACGCGCGACGCGGCAATCTCTACCGAACAGAGGGAACGCCCGCGCCCCTATGTCATTTCGAGCGAAGTCGAGAAATCCCCCACATATTCGATTAAGTCCTGTCATTATGTTTGTCGTGAAGAATCTCAACCGAACGCGCTCAAAGTCCTGTCATTATCGCGCGCCCCCCCCCTGTCATTTCGAGCGAAGGCGAGAAATCTCCCCCATTATGCACTATGGTACTTTATCCTTATTTTAAATTGCGGGGGATCTCTCCGCTTCGTTCGGGGCTATGCCCCTCGCTCCGGTCGAGATGACATGCGGATTTTCGCGCCGTAGAGGTTTTGTTACAACTCTATTGCAAGATGGCGCGAATAAGCGCGCGACGGGCAATCTCTGTGTAAAAAGGCGCGTTTCGTGTTCGGTAGAGATTGCCGCGTCGCGCTTCGCGCTCCTCGCAATGACATGCGGTATTTCGCAACAAGTCTAATGACTTGCCGTATTTCGCGCTCCTCGCAACGACTTGCGGTATTTCGCAACAAGTCTAATGACTTGCCGCGCTTCGCGCTCTTCGCAACGACTTGCGGTATTTCGCAATAAGTCTAATGACTTGCTGTATTTCGCGCTCCTCGCAATGACTTGTGGTTTTTCGCAACAAGTCTAATGACTTGCCGCGCTTCGCGCTCTTCGCAACGACTTGCGGTTTTTCGCGGCTTTCAAACTTTCCTCCCCTTTTCAACTTCTCGTTTTTAATTCCGTTCGCGCCCTTGCTTTTTTTACCGAAACTATGATATAATAAGTACGGACAGATGGCGCAGTACCCCGGTCGGTTCCGCGCGTCCCGAGGACGAAGGTAAAATGTCGTCGAAGGGCACATCGATGAAGTTCCTTGTGCCAGGCTTGGGTTGCCCAAACCCGGGCCGGTGCTGGGAGTAAGGATTGCGGGCGTTCCCCAATGGCATGGGGGCGGCGACCCGCCTTCCGTGGAGGCCCATCGAGGTAGTTTTTGATGCCGCTCGCGCGGATAGAAAAAATTACTTCTTTGGGATTAAACCTGCAATGCGTTGAAAGATGTGTGCAGTGTAGCCTGCTTTGAAGTGGGAACAGCGGATCGTTTTTCGTGAAACTTATCCTGCCAGAAAAGATTAGGGCCGCGCGGCGCCCCCGAAGGAAATCTTCCGGGCTGTTCGTATTTTAGGGATTATAGTGTGGCTGTTGAAGGCGATCCGGTTGCCGCCGCGGCGACGGGCGGACGCGGGGTTTCAAGGGAAACCGCTTTCCCGGCGACGGGGAAGTACCCCGCGGGGAAATCCTACCGGACTATATGCCGCAAGGTTTATCTGAAATACCGCCATCTTGTCCAATTTTTGAAACGGACATTTTTCTTTGAGGAAGACCGTCAAGGTTGCCCGTCAAAAGAAAATAGTCCGGCCAAAAAAGAAAAATCGGATAAAGGGTTATGCGCATAAGGTGGGAGATTTCTCGGCTACGCTCAGATCATGACAGGACTTTGCGCATTCGGAATGAGAGAGAAATGCGCGGGGCGTTCCCCTGTTTGGTAGAGATTGCCGCGTCGCGCTTCGCGCTCCTCGCAATGACAAAAGGGGCGTTCTGCGCTTCTCGCAATGACTTGCAGCGGAATTAAAAGGCGAGCGGAATTGCGATGGATTTTTGCCACGAAAAGACGCGCAAGGCCGCCGCAAGTTAGTTTTGTTGCAAGTCTAATGACAAAAGGGGCGTTTGCGCGCCTCGCAATCGTGTTGTTACGAAACCTCTCCGTAATGACTTACTCCCGCGCGAAAAACGCGCGACCGACACTAACCACTAATCACTAACCACTGGCCGCTTATTCACTATCCGCTAACTACTCAATCCGAACTTCTCAATTTTCAATTCTCACTTTCCTTTCCTTCCCTTCCCTTTCCTCCGACCGACACTATTCCCTATCCACTATTCCCTATTTCCTAAGAATAAGAATGGCGAAATCCGATAATAACAATAAACACGGCAAATCCAAACGCTCTTATTGGTGGATTAAGGTATTCTTTTTGACGCTCGCGCTTTCCGCCGCGTTCGGCTTTATTTCCGAAACAGTTTTAACCCGAACCCATTTCATCGTCGCGGCGGTCGTGCTGCTGGTTTTTATGGTCGTCAACGTCGTGTGCGACGTTTTGGGCACCGCCGTAGCGACTTGCGAGGTCGAGCCGTTCCAGTCCATGGCGGCGCGTAAAATCAAGGGCGCGAAAACCGCGCTGCGCATTTTGAAACACGCCGAAAAATTCAACAACATTACCAACGACGTGGTCGGCGACATCTGCGCGGTCGTCGGCGGCGCGATGGGCGTCGCGTTAGTGAGGCAAATCATAAAGCCCTATGAATGGGATGAGGGCAACATCTACCGCATTTTGGTATTTGTGGCCGCGTCCGCGCT
>JAISFM010000220.1 GCA_031263605.1 Clostridiales bacterium
GCGCCCGCGCTTGTCCGCGCGTCCGAGCCTTTCGTCGTCATCACGCCCTGCCAATCGAACGACAGGAATACGTGCTCGAAAGCGCGAAGTTCGCGGTTGACCTTTTGCGCCGAATACCACGTTTCGGTGCGTTCCCATGTCGCGGTATCGTCTACGCCCGCATAGTCCGGGCTCCAAACCAACGCCCAATCGCCCGCTCTGAATTCGCCGTCGAAAGGCGGCCTGCCCGGCGTAGTATAGCAAAAATACTCGATGCCCTTCGAGCCGTACGCCAGCATCACATTGGCCTGATACCGTATGTCCTCCTCGGATGGGCGGCGTGTTTTTTGGCTGTTGATCGACATCGAAGCGATAAAGGAGTACAGGTCTTTATCGAGGTCCTTGGCCGCCTTCGCGTACTGCTCCGCCATCCGCAGCCAATCTTCGGCAATCGCGTAAGCGTAAGCGTTGCCCTGCAAAACGTAATAGTCCCACGATATAACCTTATGGGCGGCCCCCGCCTGCCCGTAAAACCACTTCAAGGTATCCCCGATCGTACCGTGCCCCCATCTCGGCCCGGCGGTATGCGTCACCCAATATTCCCTGCCGGGATATTTGGCGTCCATCAGCGCGGTGTTTTCAAAAATTTTCTCCGCGTCCGCCGTCGTCAGCGGCTCGTCGGTGCGGTAGCCCATAAACGCGGGGTAATCGGTATAATCGTTTGCGGCCATGTCAAGCGCGCCGTCGTTCGGATTGTCCCTGCTCAAATCGATAACCGCTTTAAGGCCGTACTCCTCCGCCAGCCTCAGCCTGTCGTACATCTCGGGCTGTCCCGGCTTTTGATAGACGAACGGATCGATATGCACGACGTTAAAGCCCGCGTCGGCGTACCACCCGAAGTGTTGCGCGGTCGGGGGCGGCGTTAAAAAACCCCAAATCACAAACTCCTTCTCGCCCTTACGCGCCTCGTAATCCGGCAGTTCCGTCGGGTACGCGCCGCCGCCCGTACCCGGCGGGTTGTCGGAGCCGCCCCCGCATCCGCCGAAAGCGAAAACCGCGAACGCCGCTATCGGCAAAAGCAACATTTTGCGTAATCTTTTCATATCGATTCCTCTCTTTTTCCGCTTTGTTTTCAATCCTTTCCCTTCCTTTACTTCACCGAATTTCTTGCTCTAAATTTTTCAAGCCATAGGCTTTAAAAATTTAAAAAAGGCTAGCCTTTTTTAATATGCAATAGCGGGCGTTTGCTTTATAGCGGTTTCTCGTCCACGATGCAATAACTGTCGATATAGGCGACCGTGCCGAACGGCACCCCCGCCCCCGTCGCCACGTACAGCCGATCGAGCAGCGTCATGCCCTCGTAACGGATTTCCTTAAACGGCACCCTTATCTGCGCCAAACGGTTGGTCAACGGCAGGGCGGCGAAGGACTTTTGGGGATAATTTCTATTGAGCGGGTCGCAGGAAAAACTCAAACTGAACGCCGCCGAGGTACAGTATATATTGATAACGACGGACTTTGTATCGGCGTATTGCACGGGTTTGGCCAAAATCTGATAGGCCGACCAGTCATGGCCTGCCGCAATATCGGTAAACAGCCTCAATACCCGCCCCGAAAGCCCGTCGGGATAGCCCGACGCGGTCAATTCCGCCCCCGCTCTGCCCGTACCCCAAATATTGTAGGTTTCGGGGTACCGTTTCAGCGGATCCGAAAAATCGGAAAAATCCTCGTACAGTTCCACATTCGGGCTGTCGGCGGCGATCCTTTCCTCCGCCGCCTTTAACGGCGGCGCGGCGGGTTTGGCGGGAGCCGCCGCCGCGCTTCTCGGCGCGGGGGCCGCGGGCAGAATGATAAACCGCCCTTCGCCCGGCTGTAAGTCGGCGGTATATTCGCCGTTTTTCAGCGCGATCGCCTTCGGTACGCCGTCCTTGACCTCAATCGCCTCGGCGGCGGCGTTGAACCGTATCGCCGTTTTGCAGGCGCGCTTTCGGGCGGGGTCGCAAAAGTTGACGGCCATGAACGCGTCCAAGCCTTTTTCATTCCGAAAGCACCCGATTATGGCGTCCTCGCCGGTCGTTACGCTCTTTATCCGCCCGTGCGTCACCGCGCGGGACGATTCGGTAAAATTCGGGTTCGATCCCTCCGCGTTCGCGCCGCTTACCGTCATAACGCCCTCGGGCGCGGCGCGGAAATCCAAAAAGATATGCTCGAATTTTTTCAGTTCGCTCATCACGTCCCGCGCGTAGCCGTATATCTCGGTCTTTCGGTAACCGTCCGCGCCGTCGGTCAGGCAGGCGTAATCCTCCTTCCCGAACTCGCCGGTATAGGGCGGGCCGCCCGGCGCGGCGTAACAAAAATGCTGCAAGCCCCTCGCGCCGTACGCCATAATGACGTAAGAGCAAAATCGGATGTCCTCCTTGGACGGCCGCCGCGGCCTGTGCGCGATTCCCGTTATCGACATGGTTTGCAGGAAAAACGAAAATTCCGCGCCGTTGCCGCGCGCCGTGTCCGACACCCTTTGCAAATACTGCAAATACCCGGCCTCCACGCCCATCCCGCCGCGAAGGAGCGGGTACATGTCGCCGGACAAATGCTTGCGCGGCATATGATCCAGCAAAAGTTCCTTGTACTTGGCGATGTAAATATCCCACGCCTCGCCGGGCATCCCCACGGCGTTGACGTAAAAATTCCTATCGGGATATTTTTCCTTAAACCTCAACAGGGAGCCGTGCAGGGCTTCCAATTCCCCGACGGTCAAAGGCTCGTCGGACATCACGCCGTCGAAGTTGGGGAACACCGAATAATCGTTGGAGTCCGCGTCGAACGCCAAGCCGCCGTTATTTACGCCGCCGCCCTGAACGATGGCTTTTATGCCCAATTTATCGCAAAGGCGCACGGCTTCCAAAAGCCTTTCGCTGCCCAAGGCCGCGCCGAATTTAGCGTCGATATACATATGCGTATACCCGCAGTCCCGAAAGTCGCGGTAATGCCCCTCGGTAACAGGCGGCGAGGACCACGCGTAAAACTTCAAGGCCCTTTTCCCTTTATCCGCGCCGTAAGCGTTCAATATATCCCTCATTTTCTCCATTCCGATCTCCTTGTTTTTTCCCCGTTGCGCCTATTTTTTCCTTATCGCCGACGCGTAATCCCGTACGGACAAAAGGGACGCGTCCGTCGGCATTTTCGACAAGACGGTTATTTCGCGTTCCTCGCCCCGTTCGAGGTCGAAGTAATTATCGGAATAATCGTACCTGTAATTGTTCGGCATACTCAAAAAAACCGATTTTGCAAACCGATCCGCCTTTACCCGAACGCGCAGGCTCCCGTCCTTCGCCCTTCGCGCCGTATAGGAGACGCCGCTCTCGAACGCCGCGCCGCGCCACATGAGCGGCGAATAGAGCGTCTTGTATACCTTTCCGTTCAAGACCGCCCGCGCGTACAGGTAAGCGTCCGCGCGTTCGGCCGTTTCCGGCCGCATTTCCGTTTGCAGGGACAACTTGCCGTTTTCGGAAACCGCGCACTCCTCTTTTTTACTCCACAGCGTCTCGCCGCCCAACGTTTTTTGTCCGTATTCCACGCAGCCTTTCAGGCGTTTGAACGTGTCGTTGACGATATACAGGCCGTGCCGCCCGTCCCGCCCGCAAACAAACGTGACCAGAATCGGCGCGTAAGACCTTTTCATCTGATAGTAGGCGGCCTTCGGCTCGGTGTAGTAATCGACGACCGACCACGTGCCGTTCGGCCATATGTCGTTGTACATCCAATTCATAAAGCCCGACGAAAAGCCCTTGCCGACGCGGGCGTACTCGGCTTCCGCGCGGAAAAATTCCGCGTGGACGGTCATGCCCTTTGCGATAAACTCCTCCGCCGATCCCGCCTCGCCGTACATTTGCCGCACATACAACGCTTCCCTTTCGGCAAACGGCATGACGACCTCCGTGTAATCGCTGCTCGTCAGGCGGTCGATCCAATATTCGTTCAGCGGCCACATCTTATCCGCCGGAAATATTTTCCCCGTCGTTTCCAAGGAACTCGGCCCCAGAGAAGCGCACTCCGACAAAAAAGCGGCCGGCCTTTCGGCCAGTAATTCGCGAAAATTTTCCGCCCCTTTCAGCAGCGCGGGCTCCGCGGAGTTGCAGTGCGTATCCCCGCTGAAAGGGTCGTTCCCCACGTCCGTGTATCCGCAGGGGCTTTGCCGCCCGTAGGGGCGCGTGCCGTCCAGATCGTGAACGATGCCCTGCAAAATATAATTTGTGAAAAAATCCCCGTGCTGCGGCGAATTGCAAAAGGAACCCGATTTTTCGTTGCCGCCCGACCAATACGCGACGCAAGGATGGTTGCGCAGCCGCTTCACCTGATATTCACATTCGCGAACCGTGTTTTTCACCCATTCGACGTTATCCTCGGGCAGGTCGGAACACGCAAACATGAAATCCTGAAAAACCATGATGCCGTACTTATCGCACAGATCGTAGAAAATATCTTTCTCGTAAATGCCGCCGCCCCATACGCGCAGCATATTGCAGTTCGCGTCCGCCGCCAAACGGATCAGTTTTTCGTATTTCCCGTCCGCGGCGATACCCGCAAAGCATTCGACGGGCACCCAATTGGAACCCTTGCAAAAAACATCCCTGCCGTTGACGCGCAAGCCGTAGCCGACCGTATCCTTCGTTGCGGGCTCCTGCGCCAATTCGACGCTTCGGAAAGCCAAACGCCCCCTCTTTTCGGATAACAGCCTTCCGTCTTGCAGCAACTCGACCTTGAAACCGTATAAGGGCTGAGCGCCGTATCCGTTCGGCCACCACAATTCGGCGTTTTCGACGAACACGTTGACGACGTTTTTCGCGCCGCGCACCCCCGTCCCCGCCGTGTAAACCCCGCCGCCGCTCCCGTCCGGGTTTTTGTCCAATGTTACGCGGAGTTCGTCGCGGGACGCGTCCAACACGGTTCCGGGCACGGCGCGGCCGTAAGAGTCGGTCTTGCCGAGCGCGTTATAACTCAACTCGACGATAAACGTGACGGATTCCGCCCCGTGCGCGATACAGCGCACGTCCTCGATACGGCGCGCGCCCGCGCATTCCAAATACACGCCCTGCCAAAGCCCGTAGCCCGGCATGTCGGACGGCGCCCAATCCCAACCGAAATGGCATTGCGCCTTGCGCAGGAAAATGCGCGGCGTGTTGAAACAAGCGAAATAATCGCCGCAATCGTACCGTTTCGCCGCGTTGACCGTGGACAGCATCTTGATTTTCAATTCATTTTCGCCGGTTTTCAATAACGCTTTTATGTCGAACCGGTATTTCAAAAACATGTTTTCCGTTTTGCCCGCAAGCCGCCCGTTCACGTAAACCTCTGAAAACAGGTCTACCCCGTCCAGCGTCAAATACAGATTTTCATAGGACAGCGCGGCGCCGCTTACGGTCATAACGGCCGTATACTCGTAATCGCGTTCGGCGATCCAAGCCAGCGATTTATGGTTCAATCCGAAATGCGGATCCGCGACCTTGCCGGCGCGGTACAAATCCCACGTGATGTCGCCCGGCACCGAAGCGTCGAACCTTTCACCCGTCCGCAAATCCGTCAATTTCCAATTTTTCGGTTCGATTTTCAACATGGTTTCAGCATTCATCCTTAAATTGACCGCAGATTAATTTATCTATTTATAGTATAAACCCATATCGCGGCCGTGTCTTGTTTTTTTCTGCCGACTTTTTGCTGTTTTATGCTATATTTTACGCGAGGTTTGACGAAGCCTGTCGCAACGGGGCTTGACAAAACGCCGTTCGCGGGTTATACTGTTCGCATGGAAACAAGCAAAACGCCGATACAGCCGACTTTCGCGATACCGGACAAACAGCCGATCCATCGGTCGCTGTACGCAAAAGGAAGCCCGCGCAAGGACTCCGCGGTATCCTTCGTATGGACGAATTTTGAATTCCCTTATCCGCACGACCATGATCATTGGGAGTTGTCCGTCGTAGCGAACGGCCTTATCCGGCATACGGTCAACGGGGTGTCGTCCATCGCGCGCCCGGGCGACGTCATGCTGCTCCGCCCCGGCGACTATCACTCCCTCGCCTTCGATCCGAACATGCCTAAAAACAATTTCCGCCTGATCAATTTTTACGTAAAGGTGGAGCATTTCAAAAATCTTATCGGACAATACGGCAAAAACGCCTATGCGGACTTATTGTCCGGCGACAGCCCGTCCATGAAGGTTTCCTCCGCGTTTTTGGACGCTTTCATAGAAAGGACGATCACGGCGCAGTTGTCCGCCGCCGAATCAAGCGTGGATTTCAAATCGAATATCCTGCTGCACGCTCTGGTAAACGAATATTTCATTCAAAAATACATGACGCTTTCGGAACACCCCAAATGGCTGACCAACCTGCTGGGCTTTTTGAACAGCACGGAAGTTATCGGCCTTTCCATGGAGGAACTGGCGAAAACGACGCCTTACAGTTATTCCCGGCTGTCGCGCATTTTCAAACGCGTTACGGGCAAAACGATCCTCGAATACATCACGCGATTCAAAATGATTTACGCCCGCGAGATTCTCTGCAATTCCGACATGGGAACCTTGGAGATCGCTTCCCTGCTCGGAATCGACTCTTTAAGCCATTTCAATCATCTGTTCCGCAAATTCCACGGCGCAACGCCCACCGCCGTCAGAAAACAATTTCATATGTGATGATAAATGAAC
>JAISFM010000154.1 GCA_031263605.1 Clostridiales bacterium
CTCAGTCAAGCGGTTTTAGGGGGAACGTGGAATAAACGCGACGGGCAACCCTGACGGGCGCTTTATGCCGCGAAAGCCCCCTAAAACCGCTTGACTGAGGTGGACGGCATGATACAATACAGGCCGAGGCGCCCTCGAAACATCGTTTCGACCGACTAAACTAAAAACCTCTTAAACCGATAAATAACTAAAACCGTAAAAGGAGCATCGCAAACCTATGGGCTTGGCATTGCCTCACAAAATCTATCACGACGGCGGCGCGTACCTGACCACCGCCTACGTATTCGACGCCGAGCGCAAGGCCTGCCTTGACGGGCTGTTCGAGCGCGGCTCCGCTATGGGCTTGTCCGGCGGCGAACTGTACGGCTATATCCATGCCGGCTTTGCCAAACGCTTCGGCCCCGACGATTGGTATATCCCGCAACTCGACGAGGCGATCGCCCGCAAACTTCAAAAGCGTTCCGTCCGCGAGCCGCAACCCTACGACGCCGTGTTCGATTGGTACTTCCTCGACGCTTTGAAAAAAGGCCTGAAAGGCGAAAAGCAAGCCGCTTACGTCAAAGACGGCCTACTGGACAACTTCGGCGAGTTCGACGGTATTGACGACTATATCGCCGACACGACAAAACGCAAACTATGCAGTTACCACGGCCGCCGCCGCAGGTTCCGCCGAAAGACTTTTCTAAACGACTGGACGCATTTCGTCACGGTGACCTACGACGACAAGCGCGACACGCCCGAAACGTTTCGGCAGCGGCTCAAAAAATGCTTCTCGAACCTGCACACACGCAAGGGCTGGAAGTATATGGGCGTGTTCGAGTATTCGCCCGCGCCCAAAAACAGGTTGCACTTCCACGCGCTGGTCTATATCCCCGACGGCGGCATGACCGGAACAGTCAAGAAAGTCCGCCGCTTTAACTTCGAGAAACACCGCATGGTCGATTGTTGGGAAAACAGCCGGTTCAAGGCCGAGTTCGGCATCAACGATTTCAGCCCGATCGAGGGCATAGAAATTTCTTGGCGGAACATCGCGAACAAGACGGTTGACTATATCCTCAAATACATGGTCAAGAACGAGGAAAAGATTTTCTATTCCCGCGCCGTCCCCGAGTGCAGGTACGAGGATATCGATTTTGCGGGCAGCGTGATCGACGGCATTAAAAAAGAGTTGTCCGATTTCGTATGCCAGTACGTTCTTTTCGACGACATATTTGACGACGGCGGCGCGGAGCCGGACGACATACCGATCAGCCCGCCCTTATTAGCGGCATAACCCATTTAAAAACACGGTTCAAAAAAAGCGGGTCACCGGACGGCGACAGGCTTTTACATGCCCAACGACGCCGGACGGCGAAAAAAGGGCGGGGTTCCGGCAAGCGGTTTAGCGCGGAAGCCCGCCCTTCGCCGTCCGGCGCCGTGTGGCCCGGCCTTTCCCGTGTCCCGCGCGGGACATGCCCGCCTTGTTTGCCGACCTGTTCCGGCCCGCCGCGCCCGCGGCGGGCCGCTTGTAAAAGAACAGGGGTGTGTCTAATGCTCACAAGGTCAAAACCTGCCGATCCGGAATATTGCCCCGCCCGTTGGCTTTGCCCGATGTGAGGTATATTATTGCCCTTTCCGTGTTCCAAACGGAATACGGACGTAAATTTATTTGACATGATACGGATAAGTTTGATAAAATATCTATGCTACAACAATTTATTTATTATGTTAAACGGTTGCGTGACAGCGGTAAAATTATCGAATGCGAGGACTGTGGCGAATGGCATATTTCCGGCACTCATTGTGTTTGTGAAATTCATTTCGCGCAATGTTTGGTTTGCGGACGTTGGCATGATCATAATGATCCGTGTATCTGTAAGATAAAGCCGGAAGAAAAAGCGGAAAGGGTCTATAAGAAAAAAGAAAACATATTGACGGAAGCGGAAGTTCTTTTTAAAGAGAAGTTAGAGAAAGCCGTCGATCCGCGTAAGTATCATATTACATACCAAACGCCGTTGAATCAGTTGGTCAATAAAACAACGTGGGGCTGGAATAGCGAATTGCACCGTTACATCGATTTTTGTGTTTCGGATAAAAAAACAACCCGCATTATTCTTTGTATCGAATATGACGATTCGACGCATGACCGGCCCGATCGGAAAGAACGGGATAAAAAAGTCGATGATATATTGTCGGAAGCGGGCATCAAACTTTTGCACATTAAGCGCAACGACAATATGTCCGTCGATTATTTGAAAGGCAAGTTAGAGGAATATTTATAAAATACACGGTTGAATAATCAATGGCGCGGTCGGTTTCGGTCGCGCTTTTAAATTTACGGAGGATTTAGAAAACTATGGAAGCGCAACGGCGTTACAACACGCCCTATTCGGCGCGGGAAAAAGAGAAAGCCCTCAACCTCTTGCGGAACTCGGCCTTTGAATTTGTCGCGCACCGTTACCATTGCACGATACAAACGCTTTACCGTTGGCGGCGTATTTACGACGGCACCCGCGCGAGCCTATACAACAAATCGAGCCGCCCGCTCACGCCGCACCCGAACCGCCACACCGACGAGGAAATCAAACACATCAAGGACATGCTGCGCCGCAGCCCGAACATAGGCCTCAACGAACTTTACGGCAAACTCCGCTATCACTACGCCTATGTCCGGAACCCCGTCAGTTTGTACCGTTTCCTGCGAAAAAACGGCTACTACGAACAGGTGAAAAAGAGGAAAGAGTATATCCCGAAGCCCTACCATACGCCGGAGCGTTTAGGCGAGAAGTGGCAAATCGATGTGAAACCCTTGGAATTGCGCGACAATCGCTATCCCGAGTGATTGCGACTTTTACCAATACACCGCCCTTGACGAGGCGACCCGCGAACGTTTCATTTACCCTTACAAGGAGCAGTGCGCGGAATCGACGGTTGACTTCGTTGTCCGCGCCGTTCTGTATTTCGGCTACAAGCCCAAAACCATTCAAAC
>JAISFM010000227.1 GCA_031263605.1 Clostridiales bacterium
TATCGGAATGGAAATACAATTGAAAAAAGGCTTGCTGGACGCGTATGTTTTGGCCGTGTTGAAACGGGGCGATACTTACGGGTACAAATTATTTTCGGACATCAACGAGAACCTTGAAATTTCGGAATCCACGTTGTACCCGATTTTGCGGCGGTTGGAGGGCGCGAACTGTTTGACCACCTATAACGTCGAATACGGCGGGCGGCTGCGGAAGTATTACCGGTTGACCGCCGAAGGGTTTCAGCGTTTAGAGGAATGCAAGCGGCAGTGTTACGATGTGAAACGCATTATCGACCTTATTTTTAGTTAGGGAATAGGGAATAGGGAATAGGTAATAAGTAATAGGTAGGCGGAAGTTTTTTGAAAAGACGCGCGGGAAAGACTTTTTGACAAAAAAGTCTTTCCCGTAAAAGAACAAAGCGGGAGAGGCATTTTACATACAAACCGGGGAACAAGGGTTGCGGGCAAACGAAGTTTTGCGCAAGGCCGGAGCGACGGCGGTTTGAAACCGAAGGTTCAAAGGTTTCTCTCGCAAAAATAAAAAAGAAAAGAAATAGAAAATAGGAGCAAGAACATGAACAAACGCAAATATGTGAAAAAGTTATCGGCGAGATTGAGCCGTCTGTCCGCAAGCGAACGCGAGAGCGCGGCGCAGTATTACGCCGAGATCATCGACGATATGCTGGACGACCGGCGGGATTGGGAGGAGATTTTGTCCCGAATCGGTTCGCCCGCCGATGCCGCCCGACAGGTAATCAACGGGCAGAGCGCGGCGGGGAAACGCCGCCGCAAGGGCGGCGAGGCGGACTATATCGCGCCGCGGCAATCCGAAATGCCGCCGCCGCAAGCGCAATACGCGCCGCCGCAGGGTTTCGCCGTTCCGCCGCCGAATTACGGCTATCCGCAGTATCAGACGCCGCCGCAAGTCAATATCAACTATAATACCGCGCCGCCGCCGCAATACGTACCGCAACAGCCGCAATACGTACCGCAACAGCCGCCGCAAGAACCGCAACGGCAACCGCTATACGCGCCGCCGGTTCAGCCGGAGCCGCGGCCGCAGTGGGGGTACGTTCCGCCGCAGCCGGAACCGCAGCCGCAACGGGGATATGTTCCGCCGCAGCCGGAACCGCAGTCGTATCGGCGCGGAAAGCGGAAAGCGTTTTGGAAATGGTATTTTATTTTCGGTATCGTTACGATTCCTTTGACGATAGGGCTTATCGCGGGGCTGATCGGGATTTTAACGGGGCTGTTCGGCATTATCGCGGCGGGCTTCGCGCTGACGGCCGCCGCGCCGCTGATCGCGCTTGTCGGGATCGTGCAAGGCATTTACGCGGGGTCTTGGCTCGTGTTCTTTTCCTATCTGACGGCGGCGTTCGCCGTCGGGGGCGCGGGGCTGCTGATTGTTTGGCTTGTTAAAACCTTGTGGTCGCCGGTCAAGGCGTTGTTTAGGAAAAGCCGGAAAGAGAGTAAGCGCGATAATTAAAACTCGGGGAGTGGACAAACCGTGTTGAATATAAACTCGAATGTCATTGCGAGGAGCGCGAAGCGCGACGCGGCAATCTCTACAAAACACGAAACATACCTTTTTATATATTGTCGCACTCCCAACACTCGACCGCAATCAGACATTGAATCATTTCGGATAGAGTATATCAATGATAAATGACTAATGATAAATGATAAATTTCGGATAGAGTATAATGCGCGATAATTAAAACTAGACCGATTTATCATTGGCTTTAAATTAGTCATCGATGGGAGTGTGCAAACCGCGTTGCCGCCGGTCATTGCGAGGAGCGCAGATCGCGCGACGCGGCAATCTACCAAACACGAAACGCGCCTTTTTATATATTGTCGCACTCCCAACACTCGACCGCAATCAGACATTGAATCATTTCGGATAGAGTATAATGCGCGTAATTAAAACTCGATCGATTTGTCATTGGCTTTAAATTAGTCATTGATTAAGACATGTTATTTTCAAGGGCAGTAAAAGTTTTTTGAAAAGAGCGCGAGAAAGACTTTTTGACAAAAAAGTTTTTCTCGCGGAATAAGAAAATAACCAAAACCAAATTAAACAAAAAAAGGAATTAAAATCATGAAAAAGAGAACAAAAATCTTGACCGCGGCGATTGTATGCTTTGTGTCGGCGGGGCTGTCGTTCGGCGGCGCGGCGGCTTGCGGCTTCTTTGAGCGCGAGAAATGGGCGGAGGCCAACGCCGCAATCGCCAAGAAAACGGGGTATTACGAAACGCCCCAAAAAGGCGAATACGCCGCGGACGGCGCGGTCACGGCGTTGGATATCGACGCGGGCTCGGCCGACCTTGTCGTTCGCGCCGGGGACGCGGACGCGGTGAGGGTCGAATATTATGACCGCTTCCCGGGCGAATATGAGATCGCCTTGGAGGACGGGCGGCTGACCGTGAAACAGACTCGGAAATGGTCGTTTTGGGAAGGCTTCGGTTTGAGTTGGGTGCTGAACCTTTTCGACGGCGATTGGTCCGACCACGCGGTGACCGTCACGGTACCCGCGGATGCGGCTGTGTTGGAAACTCTGACATTGGAAACGGATTCGGGTTTCGTCGAGTGCGCGGGCTTGTCGGCGACGGGCGCGCTGGCCGTTAAAGCGGACAGCGGCCGCATAGCGATCACGGGCGGCGGTTTCGGCGGCGCGGACATTCGCGCGTCGAGCGGCGCGGTTACGGTTTCGGATTGCGGTTTCGACAGCGCGGACATTCGCGCGTCAAACGGCCGCGTCGCGGTAAACGGCGCGAATGTTTCCGGCCTTTTAAAGATACGCGCCGATTCGGGCGGCGCGACGGTCGAGAACGCGTCCGCCGACACACTGGACATCGACGTATCGAACGGGAACATTGCCTTGAACGCCGTCAAGGCGCGGGCGATTCAATCCAAGGCGGACAGCGGGCGGACGGAATGGAACGCTGTCGAATGCGACACGTTCACGGGGCGTTCGTCGAGCGGCCGCGTAAAATTGACGGACTGCGCGATTCAAACAATCGATTATATTTCGTCGAACGGCGATTTCACCGTTACGAATTTAGCGGGCGCGTCGGCGGCGACGGCCGCCCTCGATATTCGCGCGTCGAGCGGCAAGATCACGGTGTTCGGCGACGGCAAGAGCGGGAAGGCTTTCAACAACAACTTGCAGGGGCAGGCCGCGATTTCGATTAAGGTGAAACTTTCGAGCGGAAGTTTCACGATTGAGGGCGCGTAAGCATTTTGCGAATGACGAATGATTAATGACGAATGACTAATGATAAATGATTAATGATTAATTGTTGACCTGTCGAAAAAGAAACTTTGGGGGTGATTTGCGTTTCTTTCCACTTTGTCATTACAAGGAGCGCGAACGCCCCGCATGTCATTGCGAAAAGCGCGAACGCCCCGCATGTCATTGCGAAGAGCGCGAACGCCCCGCATGTCATTGCGAGGAGCGCGAAGCGCGACGCGGCAATCTCTACCAAACACGAAACGCGCCTTTTTATATAGAGATTGCTTCGTCAGACGCTTTACGCGTCCTCCTCGCAATGACATGCCGTGTTTATGAACAATGCGGTTTGCCCGCTCCGTTCCGTTTCTTGCCCGCCGACCGGCTTGCCGGACGGAAACCCGACGGTAACTTTCAACTTTCAACTTGTCCATACGCGCCCTATCTGAAAACGCTTATCTAAAAACAACGCGCGCCCGAAAAAAACGTTGACACATACGGCGGCGTTGTGGTATAATATATTTATTATTCAGGCTTGTGTTTTGGGCGAGGGCGAAAAGGCTCTCGCCCGAAGCATATTTACGGATAAATGAGCAAAGTATTGGACGCCGTGCGGGAACGGATTTTCCCGATTATCGAAAGATTGGGCTACGAGGTCGTGGACGCGGAGTATAAAAACCTGCGCGACAAAAACATGCACCTCGTTTTCTATATCTATAACGAGAAAGGCGTCGGATTGGACGACTGCGAAAGGGTCAGCAACGCGATTGACGGCCCCCTCGACGAACTCGACCCGACGGGCGGCGCGCCGTACTGCCTCGACGTGTCCAGCCCCGGCCTCGACCGCCCGTTCAAAACCGCGCGGGATTACGAGCGCAACATGGGCAAGGAAATCGAAATCAAACTGTACGGGCCGGTCAAACTCGATCCCGCCGACCCCAAGCGCAAGGCCGAAAGGCTGTTCGAGGGCGTGTTGCGGGGCTTCGACGGCGCGGCGGTGACCTTCGAGCGCGACGGGAAATTGTGGACATTGCCGGTCGAAAAGACCGCCAGCGTGCGCCAAGCGGTGAGGTTTTAGATAAAAGATAAAAGGGAATAGGGAATAGTGTCGGTCGGGGTAAAATTGAGAATTGAGAATTGAAAATTGAGAAGTGTCGGATGCTGACGCAAGAAAGAACTTTTAGTATGCTGTATGTTTCTTACCCGCCGACCGGCTTGCTCCTGCGGAAATTCGACCGAACTTCTCAATTCTCAATTCTCAATTTTACCCTATCTAACCGAAATCGCTTATCCTAAACTATAAATAACGAGGAGTAAAAAATGAACGGAGAACGAACAAAATGATCAACAAGAAATTTTTCCAAGCCCTTGACGATTTGGAAAGGGAAAAGAAAATCCGAAAAGAGGTCGTGCTGGAAGCGTTGGAATCCGCGCTGACGTCGGCCTACAAAAAAAACTTCGGCGAGGGCAGGTCGATCGATGTGCGCCTCGATCCCGAGCGGGCCGCGATGCGCGTGATCGCCTACAAGACCGTGGTCGAGAGGAAGCCCGTCCCCGAGCCCCCGCCCGAGGGCGCGGAAACCGCGGCGGGAACGGAACCCGCGGAGGGCGCGGAGCCCGCCGAGGGGACGGAGCCCGCGGAGGGCGCGGAAGCCGCGGAGGATACCTTCGACCCCGACAAAGAGATTTCTTTGGAGGACGCGCGGGCGATTAAAAAATCCTACAAGGTCGGCGACATCGTGGGCGAGGAAATCAAGCCCGCGGATTTCGGGCGCGTCGCGGCGCAGACCGCCAAGCAGGTGGTCATGCAGCGTTTGCGCGAGGCCGAGGGCGAACTGGCCTATGCCGAGATCAGCAAAAAAGAGGATCAACTGGTGATGGGCGTGATTCGCCGTGTGGACGGCAACACCGTTTACGTGGACATCGGCAAATTGGAAGCCGTGCTGATGCCGCAGGATCAGTGCGCCAACGAAAAATACAACGTCAACGAGTCGATCAAGGTCTATGTCAAAAAGGTCAGGCAGGGCTTGCGCGGGCCGCAGATCAACGTGTCGCGCTCAACGCCCAACTTCGTCAAACGCCTTTTCGAGATGGAGGTGCCTGAAATCGCGGGCGGGGTCGTCACGATCAAAAACATCGTGCGCGAGGCGGGTTTCCGCACAAAGATAGCCGTGGCCAGCGAGGACAGCAGCGTCGATCCGGTGGGCGCGTGCGTGGGCAACCGCGGGATCCGCGTCAATACGATTGTTTCCGAATTGGGCGGCGAGAAAATCGACGTCATTCCGTGGTGCGCGGACAGTCTGGAATTTATCGCCCGCTCGCTTTCTCCCGCCAAAGTCATCATGGTCGAGGTCAACGACGAGGAGCATACCGCCAAGGTCATCGTGCCGGACGACAAATTGAGTTTGGCAATCGGCAAGAGCGGCCAGAACGCGCGCCTTGCCGCCCGTCTGACCGGTTGGAAGATCGACGTCAAATCGTACAGCGCGTCGCTCGAACAGGCGGCCGAGCCCAAGCCCGTGGAGACCGAGGTGGTCAGCGTCGATTTGGGGAGCGATATATTTCAAGATATAGATTTAAGCGACTTTTAACGGCATAGGCGGGTCAACAGTCAATCGCCAATTGACTGTTGACAATTTACAATTGACAAATTTCGGACAGAGGACAATGCGCAAAACACCCGACCGAAATTTGACGGGAGTGTACAAATAGCTTTGCTACGGGGTCATTGCGTGTAGCGCGGAACGCGCGACGCGGCAATCTCTATATAAAAAGGTGCGTTTCGTGTTCGGTAGAGATTGCCG
>JAISFM010000238.1 GCA_031263605.1 Clostridiales bacterium
GTAAAGGACCGCGTCGAAATCACCGTTTCCGACACGGGCGTCGGCGTCGCGCCCGAAAACCAAAGCCGCATTTTCGAGCGGTTCTACCGCGCGGACAAGGGCCGCGCGGGCGGCGGCACGGGTTTAGGCCTGGCCATCGTCAAGCATTCGGCCGCCAAACTGTCGGGTTCGGTGCGCGTGGAGAGCAAGTTGGGCGAGGGGTCGAAGTTTATCGTGGAATTGCCGGGTTAGGCGCGGAGTGGACAAATAGTGAGTTGATACGGGCTACGTGCGGCATTTTGCCTCGGTCATGTACGTCTATGTACACTCCTTTCGGTCAAAATGCCGTCTGTTGCCCGTCTGAACTTCACTCTTTGCCACTCCGATAACTCACGTTTCGGCCATTTCCGGTTGATCTAAATAACTTGACAAACCTTATCCGGAGTGCTATACTGCTAAACATCCTGTTGTTTTCTTTTTTGGTCGGACTATTTTCTTTTTTGACGGGCTTTCCTGAGCTTCTTGCTAAAAAGAAAAATGTCCCGAAAGTTCTTTGAGGCGGGGCGCGAATCCCCACCGGCGGTTACAGTCCGCAAAGGGCGCGAAATTTTAAACGCGCCCCCGAATCGGTGAAATTCCGATACCGACGGTGCAAACAACCTTATCGGTTGTTTACAGTCCGGACGAGAAAGGAGTTGTCATGTTTTTCCGTTCCCTATTTTTACGCGAGTTTTCCCTAATCAAGAAACGCCCGACATTTTACTTGGCGGCGCTGGGCAGCTTGAGCGCGTTGTCTTACGTGATGATGCTTGTTTTCCATTTCCCGATTCTGCCCGCCTACGGGTTTCTAAAGGTGGATTTTGCGGACGTGGGCGTAGCGGTCGCCGTCGTTGTTTTAGGCCCGATATCGGCGGTAATTGTGGCGGCGGCCAAATGCCTGTTGTACCTGCCGATCGACATAGGCGAAACGGGCGGGGTAGGCTTGCTGTCCAATTTCATTTGCTCGTTTTTTTTCACGGCGACGATCGCCGTCGTTTTCCATTTGCGGACTTTGAGCCGCCAAACGACCCCGAAACGCGACGCCGTATTTTTGATCGCGGCGTTTGTAGCGGGCGTAATTGTCGAAACTATCGCCGCCATGCTGTCCAACTGGTTTATCGTCATACCGTTGTTTATCCAAGTTTTAGGGGAAGGCTACCGCAGCGTTCAAAACGCCGCCTATATATTTGCGGGCGTTTTGCCCTTCAATCTGATTAAGTTTTCCATGCAGGCGGCGGCGGCATATTTGCTCTGCCACGCCCTTGTCCGCATTTTGCCGAAGGTGATCAAAGATTTCGCGCCCCCGCCCGAACGCGCCGTATCCAACGAGCCCGAAGCGTCTCGACCGCCTGAAAATCCCCATGCCCCCGACGGGAGCCGCAATTGAATTGAGAATTGAGAATTGAGAAGCGTCGGACGCTTGCGCGAAAAGAAACTTCGGGTTGCTTTGCGGGTTGCGCGTTGCCTACCGGCTTGCCTGCGGGACGGAAATTCGGCATTAACCTCTCAATTCTCAATTTTTTAATTATTCGCTGCGCCCGCAGCCGCGCCCGCAATCGCCGCAGCCGTCGGGCATGGCGAATTTTTCTTCCTCGCCGAACTTGACGATTTTGATTGCGCCCTGGCGCATACGGTTGCGGACTTCGACGCATTTGCGGGGGTGGGCGCAAGACAGGTCGATGTGAATGGGGCGGCCGTCGAAGTCATAGCCGTCTTTGGGCTCGGTTTCGCGAAGGCTGTACGAGCCGAACGGGATGCCGGAAAATTCCAATTCGCCGTGGCAATCGGTGCGTCCGCAAGCGATGACGCAGCCGCCGGTTTCCTCGATGAGGTCGAATTTGACGCCCTCCAACCGTTTGGTTTTCAGCACGGCTTCGGGGCATTTCCCGGGGGCGGGCTTTTCGCAGTTGCAATCGCAATCGCGGTAACAGCCGCAGTCGCGGCCGCAAGCGGGCGTTTCGGCGGGCTGCCCGCAGCCGCGCGGCTTTGCGCGGAAATCGTCCTGGCAGCAAACGCGCATGTTTTTATTGTCGTTATAGATATAGTTCATACTGAATAAATCTCCTTTTGAGTGAACGGTATGTATTTTAAAAGGAAATCCGCGGAGTGGGCAAACAGTGGGTTATTCGCCGCTCCGGCAACGCCCGATTCGACCGCTCCCGTGCGGTCGGCTTTTCATGCAAAAATCCGCGTCGCAGGATCGCGTTGTATTTAATATGTACCGACGAAATGTACCGACGAATAAAAAACGCCGAAAACGCTCAAAATGGAAAAGGGAAAAACCCCGTCAAACAAACCGCCGCGTCAAACAATCTTCATAATCATAATATTGACTGTTTTGCAAAAGTGTGCTATACTGATAACATCGGTCACGCGCCCGTTATGCCTATTGCCTGTTCAAATTGCGGGAAAACCTTTTGTAAAGAAGTTTTCCCGCGACCTTTCAAAAACTTTCAACTTTCTTAAAATGCAAAACGCGGACAGTTTTTGGGAAAGAGCGCGAGAGAGCCCTTTTTAACAAAAAGGGCTCTCTCGCAAAAACCCCGCAAGACCCCGCAAAATAAAAAAGGAAACCTCACCATGAAAAAGAAATTTACGCTGTTCGCGCTCGCCGCCCTCTGCCTGACCGTCCTGCTGGCGGGCTGTAAACTCTTTAACGATGAGCCGGCGAAAATCTACAACTTTGACTACTCGACCGACGGCGATTACCTTGTCGGGCTGACCGACAGCGTGATCGACTCCTGCGTCGAGGTGTACGGCGCGAGCCCGAATATCCTCAAATCGGCGTCGGGTTCGGGCGTGGTCGTCTACGTCGACGCGGACAAAACGGAAACCTATATTCTGACCAACAGCCACGTTGTGACGGCGGAGTCGTCGGGCAGCGGGGGCGCGGGTACGGTGTTTTCCAAAATCGAAGTCAGTTTTTTTGGAAGTTCCTCAAAACACGCGGCCACGATCGTCGAACGCAGCGCGTCCAACGACACGGGTACCGACCTTGCGCTTTTAAAGGTCAATTACTACAATAAAAAGAACCGCCCCGTCAAACTGTATTCGGGCCAACTGAAATACGCCCAACACATTTTAGCAATCGGAAACGGTCAAAACTTGGGTACGTCTGTATGCGACGGTTTGATCAGCAATCCGTCTATTACGTTTAAAAATAATATATTTAACAAAGAGAAAAATTTAACCTGCGAACTGATTCAAATCACGGCGGGCATCAACTCCGGCAACAGCGGCGGCGCGCTGTTCGACATGGCGGGGAATCTAATCGGGATCAACACCTTGAAATTGGTTTCGGACGAAGCGTTCGGCTCGGACGGGAAGTCCACGGTTTCGGTATTCGCGGACAACATCAGTTTTTCATTGCCGGTTTCCAATATCCAAAAATTCATGGCCGACAGGAGCCGCAGCGGTTTCTTGACGGTCGAGGGGGATACGGTAATGGGCATAACGGTAACGGCCCCGCCGGCGAAAACGAATTATTATTGCAACGAAGAGATTGACTTTACAAACGGCGAGATTGAAGTAGCGTGGGCCAGCGACAAAAAAACGACGGTCCGGATGGCGGATACATCCGTTGGGAAGTCGGATCATGCGGCGCAATATGTGGCGGGGCAGCAGGATATAACGCTTACATACGGGGGGAAAGTCACAACCTTGGCAATTACCGTATCTGTGGATACGGTAAGCGGCATAACGGTAAAAACCCTGCCGACAAAAATGCATTATAGTTGCGGCGAGGCATTCTACTTTGAGGGCGGCGAAATAGAAGTGGCATGGGCAAGCGGCAAAAATACGGTGATGAGCATGACGGATACATCCGTTGGAAAGTCCGCAACCGTGTCGCAGGGAACGGCGGGCGCGCAAGAAGTGACTTTAACTTATGAAGGCGAAAGCGCAATCGTGACTTTTGAAGTGGAATAAACCGTTGAGAAATCATGGGA
>JAISFM010000259.1 GCA_031263605.1 Clostridiales bacterium
TTATCGACGGTGGTAAAGGAGTCGCGGCCGCCGCCGGGCGCGTACAGCAAGTGACTGGGGACGAGGTGTTTGACGGGGACGTTCAGTTCGGCGGGGGTTCTTTTCAACACGCGGGTACACAGGCTGAACCCGTCCTCATAGTACGCCGCGCCGTAGACGTACAGGGGGTCGGGAATATCGTAGCAGTCTATATTGGCTATATATTCGCCGTCCGCGCTCATAAAGGCCTCCTTGCGTTCCCAATTCCTGTCGCAGGCCGCGCCGCCGTAGGCATAGAACAGGGCGCAGCGTTCGACGGGGCGGGCGGGGTCGGGTTTAACGGAGAAGTACGGTTTATTATCGCTGACATAGAGGCTAATGGCGGGTTTAGAGGGGGGCGCGCCGCCTTTGGCGAGGTACTCGAAGAACAGTTCGATGTCGCGGGATTCGTTAAAGCCGATTTCGCGGCACAGGTTGGCGGACATAGACATCACGCCGCCCGTTTCGGCGGGGATGCGGGCAAAGATCTCGTAAAAGCCCTCGAACGAAAAGCGGTCGTCGTTAGTCGCGCCCATGAACAGGATCGGGCATTTGACAAACGGCGCGTTGGCGATAGCGGAGAACACGCCGGCGAACCGCTTTTCGCCGTCGTCGCCAGCGAATGTTTGAGGCTCGTTGCAAAACAACAGGGCCGCGCCGGCGAACCGTTTATCGTTGGCGGCGAGGATCATGCCGACGGAGGCGGTCACGCCTTTGGCGAGCAGAAGGGGGCGCGGCTCTAAATTTTTAAATGTGGCGGCGAGGGACAGGGCCCGCATACAGACGGCGGCCCAGATATACCAGCAGGATTTTTTGACCATGCCGACGGCGTATAGATTGTCGGCGTTGACGTTGTAGTTGGCGCAAGCGTCGGCGGCGGCGTAAAACGTCGCGCCGCGCGCCGCGCCCTCGCCCGAGCCGCGCAAATCGACGCTCAAAACGGCGTAGCCCTTGCCGCCCAGATCGGCGATCAAATCCCTGTCGATGCCGCCGTCCGCGTCGCCCGGCACGAAAACGAGGGTTTGGTTTTTGCCGAACAGCACGCGCGGGCGCGCGAACACGCCGTACACGCGCGTGGGGGCAATCCCGGGCACGGCGGTGGAAAAGGGGCTGAAATAGAATTCGACATACTCCAAGCCGCCCTGCTCGTACTCCTTCAAGGTGTTGAAGTCGGGGTCGGCCACGGTCGGATCGAAATCCGGCCACAGATTCACGGGGTCAAAAAACTCGGCCATTGTAGTTTGTTTGTTACCTCTTTTAAAGTTAATTTATCGATTTAATTGAGAATTGAGAAGTTCGGTCGAATTTTCGTCAAGCAAGCGGATCGGCGGACAAGAAACATACGGCATAAGAGTTGAAAGTCGAAAGTTGAAAAGTTAAGGATAGGCGTTTGCGCTAAAAAGTTTCCGCTCATGGGCAAGAAACATAAAGCATACTAAAAGTTACTTCTTGCGTCAGCATCCGTACTTCTCAATTCTCAATTCTCAATTCCCTTGTCCGCCACTTTTCAACTTTCAACTTTCGCCTTTATCTCATACTCGTTGCCCAACTTATCCGTCACCGTAAACCCGGCGGCCTCGATTTCGGCCCTCAAAACGTCGCTCGCCTTATAGTCCCTATTCATCCGCGCTTGTTTCCGCTTTTCGGCCAATTCGATAACGGCGGCGGGCGCGGCGGCGGGTTCGGGCTTTGGCCCCGCGGCGGGCACAACGTCCAACGACAACCCGAAAATTTTATCCATTTCCAGCGCGGCGGCGTACACGGCGGGGTGTTTGGGCTCCTTTACCATCGTCCACAGCACGCCCAAAGCGTACGGGATATTCAAATCGTCGTTCACCGCGTCGGCAAACTGCTTTTTGTACCCCGACAAATCCGGCCCGCCCCCCGCCTTTTCCCGCGCCGACTCACTCCCACCCGCTTGCGCCGCCGCGTTTTTGTGCGCAACGAGCGCGGCGCGAAGATTGCCCAACGCGGTTTTCGCGGCGTTCAGACCCTCGAACGTGAAATTGATTTTTTTCCTGTAATGCGCGTTCAAGCAAAAGTACCGAAAATCGAGCGGCGAATACCCCATCTTTTCGAGGTCGGGGACGGTATAGACGTTGCCCAAACTCTTGCTCATTTTGCCGTTGCCGAACATCATAAATTCGCCGTGCATCCAAAAGTTGACGGTTTTCCCGCCCTCCAAGGCCTCGCTTTGGGCGATTTCGTTTTCGTGGTGTATGGGGATATGGTCAACGCCGCCGGTGTGGATATCGAACGGGACGCCCAGATATTTCCGGCTCATAGCCGAGCATTCGATGTGCCAGCCGGGATACCCCTTGCCCCACGGCGAGTCCCACTGCATGATATGCCCGGGCGCGGCCTTTTTCCACAGCGCGAAGTCGGCGGCGTTCCGTTTTTCGGGGTTGACCTCGACGCGCGCGCCGGCCTGCTGCCCTCCCAAATCAACGCCCGACAGTTTGCCGTACTCCGGAAATTTGGAAATATCGAAATAAACGCCGTCGCTTGTTTCATAGCCGTAGCCTTTTTCGCAGAGTTTGACGACGAAGCCCAGCATATCCGTTATATGGTCGGTTGCTTTAACGACGAGTTCCGGCCGCCCGATATTCAACTTTTCGACGTCGGACATAAAGGCGCGGGTATAAAATTCGGCGATTTCGTAGGGCGATTTTTTCTGTTCCCGCGCGGCCTTGTCGAGTTTGTCCTCGCCTTCGTCGCCGTCGGAAAGCAAATGCCCCACGTCGGTGATATTCATAACGCCCTTCAATTTATAGCCGTTGAATTTAAGGGCGCGCCGCAGCAGATCCATAAAGATATACGTGCGCATATTGCCGATATGCGCGTAATTATAGACGGTCGGCCCGCAGGAATACAGTGTCACGGTCGCGCCGTTGATCGGTTCAAAGTTCTCTTTTTTTCGCGTCAGCGTGTTGTACAGTTTCATATCTTTTTAAATAGGGAATAGGGAATAGTGGATAGGGAATAGGGAATAGGGAATAGTGATCAAGCAATGATTAATGATCAATTAATGATAAATCATTAATTTACAGTACCTCGCAAGTTTTCCGATCGCCCGACAGCATGACATAGTGCGACGAGCCGGCCGCATACTTCGGCTCGAACACGACGGCCGCCTCGCTTTCGATCACGCCCTCGAAGGTTCGGATCGAAAACACGACGCGGCACAAGCCGCTTGCGTCGGGAGGCGACACGGAAACGACGCGCCCCGTTTCCAAGGAACTGCCGCCCATAAAGCCCGCCCCGCCGATACCCGTTCCGTCGGCAAAGCCCGCGCCGGTTACGGGGTACGGCGAATATTCGGGCTGCGCACCTGCTTCTGCTGCGGACGGGACGCCGTCTGCGGACGGGACGCCGTCTGCGGTCGGTTCGCCGGTTTGTTCACCGTCTTGTTGAAAGGCGGATTTTTCGTCCGCGTCGGTTTGTTCGGCGTTTTTCCGTTCATACTCTGTTACCTCATTTTTTGATTCCTCGTTATATTTTCCGTCCGGCTCCTCGCCGTCGGTATCCCCGTAGTCCTCGTCCGATTCCTCGTCCTCTGTTTCCTCGCTCTCGTCCCCGTCCGGCTCCTCGCCGTCGGTATCCCCGTAGTCCCCGTCCGATTCCTCGTCGTCGGTATCCTCGTATTCCCCGTCCGATTCCTCGTCCTCATATTCCCCGTCCTCGTCCTCTATTTCCTCGTCCTCGTATTCCCAGTCCTGCTCCTCGTCCTCGTATTCATCGTCCCCGTACTCCTCGTCCTCGTATTCATTCTCTTCGTCCCCGCCGCTTTCGGGTTTGGCGAGCCGCCCCCATTGGGCTTGCAGTTCCGCTTTCAATTCGGCGACCTTTTGCTTTTTTTCCAATTCCTCCCGTTTCTTTTTCAATTCCTCGAACGTTTCGGTCTTGTAGCCGGAGGGCTCTTTCGGCAAATTGCCGTAAACGTCGAAAATGTCCCGCGGGCTTTCGCCGTCGGGCGGGCTCCAATCGAACGGGTTCCGGCGGGATTGCCCGCCGGACGCGCCGCCGTTGATTTTGATGACCGCCGTCACGACCGCGCCGAAAACGACGACGACAACGACAATGGCGACAAGGCCGATCAACAACGCCGGGGCTCCCGAACAATTGACCGCCGCCGAATATAAACTTTTCAACGCGCTTACGACCATTTTTGCAATTTACGATTTACAATTTACAATTGACAAATTTCGGTTTGAGTTTTTGCGCAATATTCCCTCGTCCGATTTTTACGATTTACGGGAGTGGACAAATAGCATTGCTACGGTCATTAGACTTGTTGCGGAATTAAGGCGCGAGATGATAGGCGAGGGATTTTTGCGTGTAATGCGGGTAAAAATTGCAGTTTGTAGCAACGCTACTAACAAAATTTTTACCCGCTTTGCACACGAAAAGACCCGCATAGCGTCCGCGTTGTATTTCGCTACAAGTCTATTGCGCGGAGGACGCGTTAAGCGTCCGACGCGGCAATCTCTACAAAACACGAAACGCGCCTTTTTATGCAGCGATTGCCGCGTCGCGCTTCGCGCTCCTCGCAATGGCTTGCCGAGTTTATATTCAACGCCATTTGTACACTCCCATTTGATTTTGCGCAATATTCCCTCGTCCAAATCTTTTATCTTTTACCTCTTACCTCTTACCTCTTCCCTTTCTCCCCTATCATTCTGTACAACGCCTCGATCTGGCAGTGCAGCCTCTCGAACTCCTCCATGATCGGGTCGGGCAGGAGCACCTGATCCAAATCCTGCGGCTTTTGGCCGTGCAAGCGGACGACGCGCCCCGGCACGCCGACGACGGTGCTGTTCGCGGGCACTTCCCTTAAAACGACGCTGCCCGCGCCGATCTTGCTGTTGTCGCCGACCTTGAACGGCCCCAAGACCTTCGCGCCCGCGCTGATCATCACGTTATTGCCGATCGTGGGGTGGCGTTTGCCCTTGTCCTTGCCGGTGCCGCCCAACGTCACGCCCTGATAGATGAGGACGTTGTCGCCGACTTCCGTGGTTTCGCCGATGACGACGCCCATGCCGTGGTCGATGAATATCCCGCGCCCCAACCTTGCGGCGGGGTGGATTTCGATGCCCGTAAAGAACCGCGCGGTTTGGCTGACGACGCGCGCGAGGAACTTCAAGCCGACGCGGTACAGGAAATGCGCGAACCGATAGGACACGAGGGCGTGAAAGCCGCTGTACGTCAAAACGATCTCCAATCGGTTGCGCGCGGCGGGGTCGTTCACAAGGGCGGCGTTCAAATCCGCCCGTATGTCGCCAAACAAGGTCCGTTTACTCATAGTATCCACGTATCCATGAAACGGACATTTTTCTTTCAGATTGCCCGTCAAGTCCGTCGAAAGAAAATAGTCCGACCAAAAAAGAAAAATCGGATAGAACGCTTCGGATAGAGCACAAATGTCCGTACCGGATCGATACCCCGCGGCTTGCGGCGGAGGCATTCATTTCCGGACTTGCCAGCCTATCCCATATCAGTATAACACATTTTTAATTTTTATTCAAACTTTCTTTGACAAAAAGGAAAAAAGAAAATTGAGAGTGTTACGGATAGCGTTGTTATTGTCATTAGACTTGTTGCGAAATGGGCTTTTGAGCGATTTAAAATCTACAATTCGGCTTCCAAAGTAAAGGGCAATAAGCCCATTACTTATCGAAATTCGGCTTCTTTGTACTATTTTAT
>JAISFM010000237.1 GCA_031263605.1 Clostridiales bacterium
TTCCGAACGCGCCGCCCTCTGTCATTAGACTTGCAGCGAAATGAATACGAGGTCATTGCGAGGAGCGCGAAGCGCGACACGGCAATCTCTACCAAACACGAAACGCGCCTTTTTACACAGAGATTGCCGCGTCGCGCTTTCGCGCTCCTCGCAATGACCGACCGTGTTTATGTTCACGCTCTTTGCCCACTCCCATTTTTACAAATTCATTAAGTTCCGTTACAACTTTGTCCACTCCCAATGCAATATCCCACTTGCCTTTTTTCTCGGTTTGTGTTATTATTAAGGTAATCATGAAGGTCGGCAGTGCAGGGCGGCTCGTCGGATCCACGGAGAACCGCCGCATACCGGCGGTTTTTTTGTTATGATAAAAGTTCGCAAATGGTTTTGTTTGGGGCTGGTTCTCGTTATGGGGACGGCGTTTTTCGCTTGCAAACCGCTCGTAAAGCCGCGCTTGAATACGCCGGCGGGCGTAACGGCCGATCCGGCCGCCAAAACCTTGGTTTGGCAGGCCGTGACCGACGCGTCCGGTTATTCCGTCGAGATCGACGGCACGACCCACGGCGCGTTCGATACCGCCTATTCGCTGGCCGCGCTTACGGCGGAAAAAACCTATCGGCTTCGGGTCAAGGCGATGGGCGGCAAAACCCATACGGACTCCGAATGGTCGGAGGCGGTCGCGTATACGGCGGACGCCGCCCCCGCGCCGGGACAACTCGCGGCCCCCGCCAACCTGACAATTGACGAAACGGCGAAAAAATTGACGTGGGACGAAACGCCCGACGCGCAAGGGTATAACGTTCAAATCCGCACGGACGCCACGTCGCCCACGGTTTATTCCGCCGCCGCCGCGGAATATTCTTTGGCCGGCCTTACGCCGAACGTCTGGAAAATCCGCGTTCAAGCCGAGGGCGACGAAATCCTCCGGTTCCGATCCGATTGGTCCGATGAAATCGTATATGCGTTAGAGGTCGTGAAGTTGCGCGCGCCCTACGGCTTCGGCACCAACACGAGCCGCCTCTTTTGGTCGGAAATCGACCACGCGCAGGGGTATGAGGTCAAAATCGACGGGGAAACGCCTTTCCGGGAAAGCGAGCCTTCGATTTCCCTCAACCTGTTGCCCGCAAGACCCGCGCCCGATACCGATACGCCCTATAAAATCGAGGTTCGCGCGCTGAGCGGCAGCATTTTTTATACGGATTCCGAATGGACGGCTACGTCCTATACGGCAGGCGCGCAGTTGCCCGCTCCGGAAGGCTTGGGCTTCAAAACGGCGGACGGCCAAGAACGCTTGACATGGGACTGGGTCGTCAACGCCGACGGATACGAGATCTATCAAAAGAGCGCGGAACCGGATTCCGAGGGCGACAAGCCCGAAAAATTGGGCGACGTCTTTGTAACGGGGCCGGAATTTGACTGTTCCTACCCGCTGGGGGATTTGACGCGCGGCGGCTATTACCTGTATGTAAAAAGTTTGGGCGACGGGACTCGCCGCATAGATTCGGAGTTTTCCGCGCCGATCATTTTCGCGGTCACGGAACAGTTGGCGCGGCCCGCCCTCGAAGCGGATCGAAACGCCAAAGTTTTGACATGGGAGTGGGACGAACACGCGCAAAGTTATCTTTTGTCCGCGTTGACCCCCTCGTCCGAAACGCGGAAGATTTTGATTCTTCCCGACGAATACGGCGGCGGCGCGTTTTCCTATTCATTGGAAACCGGCGATTTCGACGCGACGGGGAAATATCAAATCAAAATTCAGGCGCAGGGCAGTTCCGACACCTATTACAGCGAATCGGACTGGTCGGAAACGGTTCCCTATACCGTTCAAGAGCAATTGCAAAATCCGAGCGGCTTGGCCGTCGAGGCGGGCGTCCTCGTTTGGAACAAGGTCGAACACGCAAGCGGTTACCGTGTGGAAATCGCCTATATCGGGGAGGAACTGTCCTCCGGCTGCGACTGGGCGAGCATTCTCTATGCGGCGGACGTTTTCCCCGCCGACGCGGAAAGCCCGGAATGCGTTCTGTCCGATCTGGAAATATTCGCCCCCGGCGGCGCGCCGACCGGCTATTACGGCATTCGGGTCGTCGCGTTGGGCGACTCGGGCAAGGACGCGGTCTATACGGACTCCGATCCCGAAAGCGACGGCGTTCCCAATTATTCGACATACGCGCACAAAGAAAAATTGCGGGCGCCGGCCTCGTTGGACGTTGCGGACGACGACTCGGGCGGCATTATGATTTCGTGGGAGCCCGTGACAAACGCGGCGCGCTATGAAATTCAGATTTTTGAAAAGAAGGACGGAAAGTATACGCCCTATGTCGGATATAACCAGCCTTTGCGGGTTGACGGAGAATCGCATACGGTTTCGCGTCTGTCGGTCGGCGATTATAAAATCGTCGTGCGGGCCGTCGGCAACGAAATTTATACGGATTCGGACGAGGCCGTCCGTGAGTACCGCTCTTCCATGATATTGGAAAAACCCGATCGGCCGTCCGTTACAAGGGCGAGCGACACGTCGGTCCTGTTGCGGTGGACGGTGCCGCCGATCGATTATTCCGATTATTCAACTCAATTAAAGTTCGAGATCGAGGTTTGGCAATACAATAATAGTTACAGCGACGGCATTGTATACGACACCGTTCTGGTTCCCTTTGACGACGCGCCAAAAGTGGGCAGCGCGTTTGAGTTCGATATTATATCCCTGTTGGGCGACAGAGACAACAGCGATTACAACGTCCGTATTAAATTCGTCAGCGAAAGCAAGTATTATATAACCAACGGCGACGACAACGATTGGTCTGATTTTTCCGATTACTTTTCGTTTCGAACAGAATAGAGTCGTTACCCATACAGAGGGGCGTGTACAAATAGCGTTGCTACGGGGTCATTGCGAGGAGCGCGAAGCGCGACGAAGCAATCTCTACCAAACACGAAACGCGCCTAATTGCATCTCAACACTGCCATTTACAATTTACAATTGACAATTGACAAATTTCGGTCGGGTGATTTTGCGCAATATCCCCTCGTCCGATTTTTACGATTTACGAGAGTGGACAAATAGCATTGCTACGGGGTCATTGCGAGGAGCGCGAAGCGCGACGCGGCAATCTCTACCAAACACGAAACGCGCCTGTTTACATAGAGTTTGCCGCGCCGGACGTTTGGGGAAAACTTTTTGAAAAAAGTTTTCCCCAAACCCCTTTCAAAAACTTTCAACAGGGGAAACAGGGGAACGCGCG
>JAISFM010000030.1 GCA_031263605.1 Clostridiales bacterium
CGCGCGGATGGACACGCTGATGGCGGCGACGGTGCTGTCGTCCCTGCCGCCCATCGTCCTGTATGTCATATTCAACAAGTCGATGCTCAACAGTCTGACGATCGGCGGCTTGAAGGAATTAACACGCCGCGCGACGTAAAAACAGGGGAGTGGACAATCCGCATTGCTGCCGGTCATTAGACTTGTTGCGAGGAGCGCGAAGCGCTTTGAGGGCAATCTCTACAAAACACGAAACGCGCCTTTTTATATAGAGATTGCCGCGTCGCGCGTTCCGCGCTCCTCGCAATGACCCCGTAGCAACGCTATTTGTACACTCCTGTCAATAATGTGCGTACCATTTTATGATTTTCAAGTACGATTTATCATTTTCTTTTTACCGTGAGTTCTAATTATTATGCGGTTCATTCAAAGCCCCTTTTAAATTTGAATTAGCCGTAGAAAAAAGACGAGGTTGTTTTATGTATTACGATCAATCTGAAACAGACAAAAGAATCAAAGAAACGCAAGCGATTTTAAAGCGCGGCGATTTGGGCTTTGCGTTCGTTTATTATGCCGAACTCAATATCGCGAACGGCTGGTATCTGACCGGATGGTGCCCGCAGTTTGAGAAAGGCGCCGTTCTTGTGCCAAAAACCGGAACGCCCCATGTTGCTCGGCGGGCCCGAGAGCGAGCCGTTCGCCAAGCAGTCGTCCGCAGTAAAGGATACGTACAACTTCACGGTGTTTATGGTGCCGGACGAGGAATACCCAAACGCCGTAATAACGGATTTCGCCGCCTTGAAAGCGAAACTGGGCAAGAAATCCCCGATCAAACGTATAGGGCTTGTGGGCGTGAATGAAATGCCGCACGCTGTATATGTCCGGCTTGCCGAAGGCTTTAACGATGCGGAACTTATCGACATTACCGGCGATTACCTAAAATTGCGTTACGTCAAGAGCGCGTGGGAAATCGAGCAGGCAAAAAAGGCGACGCGGCTGAGTTTTCGCGCTTATAAGGCCATGAAAGCGAGGGTTCGGCCCGGCGTAAAAGAAATCGCCGTCGCCGCCGCGGGCGAATCGGTTTGCCGCAGGGGCGGCGCAAACGGTTTCGCTTATCAAACTATTGTGGGCAGCGGGGCGCGTTCTAACGCGGTCGTCCCTACGGCTACCGATAAAGTAATGGAAACCGGCGAAACGGTCATGCTCGGGATTGCTCCGCGAATCAACGGATACGCCGGGACTTTTGGGCATACCGTCCCCGTTAGCGGGGACTATACCGCCGAACAGAGGAAATACCTGACCGATATGGTCGGAGTCCTGCGCGATGTGAAAGCGCAATTAAAGCCCGGCGCAATAGGCAAGGATATAGATAAGGCCGGCAGGAATCTTTATTTGAAAGGCGGTTATTTAAAATACATAGTATGCCCGTTCGCGCATACTATGGGGCTTATGGAAGCGGAGGCGCCCTTTTTCGGGTCCAACAGCGACGACGTTTTGCGGCCGAATATGCTCGTAAACGTAGACGTAAGTTTTTTCGGGCATCCGACGCTGAACGGGGTTCGGGTAGAGACTTGCTATGTTATCACGAAAGACGGCGCGGAAGCGTTATGCCCGGAAATGGAAAACGAGTTGCTTAAAATATTAGGATAAGAAAGGCTTCGTAAACGGACTGTTTTCTTTTAGGCCGCCCGCGAGGCAAGCGCGTCAAAAGAAAACAGTCAAAAACCGTTAAATTAAATGAAAGAAAAATTTACAGTTTTATTAGGGATTGACGTGGAAACGGATGTGGGAAGTTTCACTCCCTTTTACGAGGGCGTCCGAAACGGCGTGCCGCTGCTGTTGGATTTATTAGCGGGCTTCGGCGTAAAGGGAACCTTCTATTTTACCGGCGACGCGGCGAGGCAAAATTCCGGCATTGCCCGTTTTACGGTAAAGAGCGGAAACGAAATCGGCTACCATTCCTTGTACCATGAAACGGTGGGCGACGAGTTATTCCCCATTCCGGGCGAAAAGCCTTTGTTGCCGCACGAGGTAGAACCGCGCCTGAAAATAGCGGCGGATTGGATTTTCGAGGCCTGCGGCGTACGCCCCGTTTCGTTCCGCGCCCCGCGGCTATGGGGCGGCACGCCGGTTGTGAACGCGCTGGAAAAATTGGGGTACGTCAGCGACGCGTCCTATCCGATGTACTTCCACCGAAAACGGTTTGTACCGTATTACCCGTCAAGGAATAATTGGCTCGACGAGGGGGACGGCGCGGTTTTGGAAATCCCGAATTTCGCTGATATGACGATGGAAAGCAAGGACGCCCCTCTGGAACGCGACCGCGACCCATGGCCCGCTTTTCGTACCGAGGGCGCGGATGTTGAGGAATTGAAAAAATTGATCGGCGGCCTGTTCCGGCTAGGCGGCGAATTTAAAACGGCAATGGAAATAGCGGCCGACTTCGCGGGCGGGTCCTTCATTCAAAGCCCGTTTAAAAATGAATAATAAAAAGGAAAAGCGGAGAAATGAAACACGGAAAAAGAACTGGGTGTTTTGCGACGGCGATCTGCCGCCTGCCGGCGGCGACCCCGCGTTCGCGGGGCATGAAGCGTTGATGATCACGAACATTACGGACAAGGACGCGCATATCCGATTGGAGATATACTTCGAGGGCAGGGAGCCGGAAAAGAACGTTACGCTGACGCTTAAAGCGCGCCGGACGGCTTGCTTGCGGTTGGATAAGCCTATCGGCGATCAGAAATATCAAATCCCGTTCGGGCAGTACGCGTTAGCGGCGCGTTCCGATACGCCCGTCTGCGCTTGTTTCGGAAGGTTGGATGTGTGGCAAAATAACATGGCTTATTACAGTTTGTCGGGCTATTCGGTTTAGGCGCATTTTCCGGCGTGAGCCGCCGGAAAATGCGCGGTCATTGATTTGGGCATAAAAACGGCTTGGATTGCCGGATTCTTTTGATTTTTTAAATCGGCGGATCGGTTAGTTGCTTGCCTTTTGAAGAAGCGCCGCGGGTAGTGCGCGCGCGGCGAAATTCGAGAGAGGAAAGCCCGAATCGGTTTTTAAAGATAGGGTCAAACGGCGCGTTATAAAGTCGTTCCGCCTTCTTTGCGGTAACGGCGGGGCGTCATGCCGACGGCTTTTTTGAAAACTTTCGTGAAATAGTTGTAATCGGGGACGCCGATTTTTGCGCTGATGATGTAAATCGGCTCGTCGGTGGAGACGAGGAGTTGTTTTGCTTTCGCAATCCGTTTTTTAAGAATGTATTCGTTGACGGTCATTTTAAAGGCCTGATGCGAAACAAAATAGAGTTTGTTTTTGGAAACGTTAAATTTGGCGCAGAAAGTATCGACCGAGATTTTTTGGTCAAGGCGTTCGCTGATATACCTGTCTATTTCCGACGCGAGTTGGCCGGTTTCGAGTTCAATCATCCTTGAAAAATGAGCGTAGTGCGTGCAGGCCTCTAAAATATTGGACGCCGAGGCAATCAAATGCTCGTCCGAGAATTTTAGTTCGCGGTACGCCGAAAACAACGCCGTTCGGTCGATGCCGAGATCGGCGCACCGCCGTTTTATTTGATCGAACGATTCGGCGGCGGGCATATGCGCGTCGACTATTTGCCCGAACATCATAAAGCCCAACAAAGAACCGTCGTAGACGATGGGCGCGGCTACGTCGCTCAAACCGGCGTGACAGATATGCCTTACGGGCTTCCCCGCAAGGGCCGCCGCCGCGCATATTTTCGTATCGCTTTCCAAACAACGCGCGTTGCCCGTATGCGTGCTTTTTATCATAGCGCAGAATTTAGGCATCTCTTTCGGCCGGTACGCCAATTGCCGGAAGTCCGCGTCCCAAATACTGACCGTTATACCGGATAAATTGTAGAAATCGTTCAACAAATTTTCCAACTTTTCCAAATCGAATTTTATCATAAAAATACGGCCGATTCAAATTGAAGGGCGTTCCGGAGCACGCCCTCATTCGGATCGACTGTAATTATAATGGGCGGCGTAGTTTTTGTCAATCATTTAACGCGAAATAGAAAATGGCGGGCGGATTTTTCTATATTTAGGGAACTTTATATCTATAACTTTATTTTGCGGCGGTGTATAATAGAGTTGTTAAAGGCGGCGGGGGCGGGCCGGCGGCTGAAAAAGGTTTCATTGCGGCCTTTAACCGGGCGTAAACGCGCGTCTATAACGTAGGTTGCAGTTAATTCAAGCCCCGCGCGTGAACCGTAAAAGAGCGAGAAAATGGATAAGAGCAAGAATATGGCGGAGATAAAGAACAAAATAACTTTCGCGTTGTTTTTCGGCAACCGCGGATTTTTTCCGGGCGGGCTGATCGCGGGCGCGCGGAAGGAAGTCGCCGAGGCGGTGAAACGGGCTGGATACGATTATATCATGACGGACGAGAGCGAAACCCGGTACGGCGCGGTTGAAACAGTTGCCGAGGGCGAAAAATACGCGGCTTTCTTAAAGAAAAACGAGGGGAAATATGACGGGGTTATTTTATGCCTGCCTAATTTCGGCGATGAAAACGGGGCGGCCGCCGCGCTGAAAGAGTGCGGCAAGCCCATTCTGCTGCACGCCTGTTCCGATCGAACCGGCAAAATGGATTTTGCCAACAGGCGGGACTCCATGTGCGGGAAAATCGCCATGGCAAACGTCCTGCGCCAGCATAAAATAAAATTCACGCATTTTCGGCCGTTTACCGCCGACGCCGCTTCGCCGGAGTTTTTGGGGCATATCGAGCGTTTCGCGCAGATCTGCCGCATCGTGCGCGGCATGAAATCTTTTACGGTCGCGGCGGTAGGGGCGCGGACTACCGCGTTTAAAACGGTGCGGTGCGACGAGATTGCCCTGCAAAATAACGGCGTGAATGTGGAAACGATAGACATGTCCGACTTTTTCTCGCGTATGCGGGAAATCGACGGCGCGCGCTTGCCCGATAAAAAGAAAGCGTTGCTGGCGACAGCCGTGTTTTCGGGGTATCCGGAAGTCAAATTAGATAACATCGCGCGGGTTGGGCTCGCGCTCGACGATATAATCACGGAGTACCGCGCCGGCGCGGCGGCGGTGCGCTGCTGGGACGAACTGCAAAAGCAATTCGGCGTCACGCCCTGCGCGGCGTTCGGCGAGATGATCGGGCGGGGGATTCCGGCGGCGTGCGAGTCGGACATTACCAATGCGGTCGCCATGCGCGCCGTTATGCTGGCGGCGGACGCGCCCGCCATGATGCTCGATATAAACAACAACTACGACGGTGAACAGGACAAAGCCGTCCTGTTCCATTGCGGGCCCGTCCCTCTTGCGCTTATGAAAGGCAAAGGCAGGATCGAGGAACACTTAATGTTTGAAAAAACCTATGGCGGCGGCTGCGGCGTGGGCATTAACAAGGGGGAAATCGGCGAATACGACGTGACATACGCGGGCGCGCGTACCGAGAACGGCAAAATACATATGTACGTCGGAAACGCCCGCTTGACGGGCGATAAATTGGACGGGGCGTTTTTCGGCGTCGGAGCCGTTATGGAAACCGAAAGGATGCAGGATTTGCTCGACCACATAGTGGATAACGGCTTCCGCCATCATACTTGTTTGGTCAAAGGGCATTACGCCGGCAGCGTCGGCGAGGCACTGTCGAAATATTTAGGATACGAGGTCGCCGTATTTTAATGGATAAAATTACGGTAGCGGGCAATATTTTTGTCGATAACGTAAAGAGCGTCGACGTTTATCCGCGGGAAGGCATGTTGAGCCGCATAAACGGCGAGCGGCGGAACGTCGGCGGCTGCGTGTGCAATACCGCCATAAGTTTAGCGGCGATAGACCGGAAACCGCGGGTTCGCGCCGTGGGGAATGTCGGCGGCGATCTGAACGGCGAATACATACGCGGCGAATTGGCCTCGCGGGGCGTTCGGGCGGAAGGAGTCCGCACGGTGGGCGGGACGACGGGATATACGGACGTTTATCTGTCTCAATCGGCCGGCACGCGCACTTTTTTTAACAGCATAGGCGTGAACGCGTCGTTTTGCGAGGCGGACGTCAATTTAGACGAAGCGGAAGGCGGGATTTTGCATGTGGGCTATATCCTGCTTTTGCCGGCTTTGGACTTGCCGGACGGCGAATACGGGACAAAGGCGGCGCGGCTGCTCGCGAACGCGGGCAGAAGGGGCATTAAAACCTCGATAGACGCGGTCAGCGAAGAAGGGGCGTGTTTCGCCAAACTGATACCGCCCGCGTTGAAATACTGCGATTACGCCGTATTGAACGAGATAGAGGGAGGCAACGCGGTTTCCGTGGAGGCGCGCGATAAAAGCGGAAAACTGCTTGTCGGGCGCGTTCGGGAACTCTGCCGCCGGCTTTTGGCGGCGGGCGTCCGCGAGTACGCGGTCATTCACTGTCCCGAGGGCGGGTTTATCATGGACGCATCCGGACGGTTCGAGGCCGTACCATCGCTTTCGCTGCCCGAAGGGTATATCAAAGGCACGGTAGGCGCGGGCGACGCTTTTTGCGCGGGGACGCTGTACGGGTTTTACAAGGGGATGTCCTTAACCGAGACGCTGCAAACCGCCAATCTTGCCGCCGCCGCGTGCCTGTCCGAAAGCGATTCGGTCAGCGGCATGAGGAGTTATGCGGAATTATTGAAATTAGACAAGTCTGTTGGGAGGGCTTTATGATAAAACGTTCGGACATTAATATACGGGACCCCTTCGTTTTAGCCGAAGGCGGCTTTTACTATATGTACGGCTCCACCGATAAAAATATTTGGGGCGGGGAGTGCCGCTCCTTTGACGTGTACAAAAGCCGCGATTTAGAGAACTTCGAGCCGCCCGTTTCGGCGTTCACGCGCTTTGACGGGTTTTGGGCGAATGAAAACTATTGGGCGCCGGAAGTGCACCGTTACCGCGGCAAATATTATATGCTCGCGTCGTTCCGCGCGAAAGGGCGTAGGCGCGGCAGCCAGATATTGGTTGCGGACAGGCCGGAGGGGCCTTTCACGCCGTTGGCCGACGGGCCGTTCACGCCCTCCGATTGGGACTGCTTGGATGCGACCTTATATGTCGAGAACGGCAGGCCTTACGCGGTTTACTGTCACGAGTGGACGCAAATCCAGGACGGTGAAATTTGTTATCAGGAATTGAGCCCCGATTTGAAAGGAACGGTTTCGCCGCCCGTAAAAATGTTCGCCGCGTCGTCCGCGCCTTGGACGCGCGCGGTATCGTGCCACGCGGGGGATTTTAACGGCCGCATTACCGACGCGCCTTTCTTTTATCGGCTTAAAAGCGGCTCGCTGCTCATGCTATGGTCGAGCGCGGGGGCGGAGGGGTACGCGGTGGGACTGTCTGTCAGCGAAAACGGCGGCGTAACGGGGAGGTTTGCGCATTACGAAACGCCTTTATTTGCCAAAGACGGCGGGCACGCTATGGTTTTTCGGGCACTCGACGGACGTTTGCTGCTTGCCCTGCACAGGCCGAACGCGCCTCCCGGGGCGGAAAGGCCCGCTTTTTTCGAGATTGCCGAAACGGGCGACGGGCTGCTAATCAAATCCGAGATTTAAAAGGCTGTAAAAAACATATAAAAATAAGGAGAAAATTATGAAAAAAAGATTCTTTACATTGCTTTGTACCGCGGTGTTCGCGGCGGCGTTGCTGTCAACAGCGACTCTAACCGGTTACC
>JAISFM010000036.1 GCA_031263605.1 Clostridiales bacterium
CGCCGCCGCCGAACAGGTTGGGGATTGTCAGCGGCAGGGCCGTTTCCAGCCACCCCAGATTGGAAAACATCACGTACAGCGGGATTTGCACCACCGTGCCGGGGATCATCGTCGTGGCCAGGACAAGAGCGAACACCAAGCCCGACCCGGGGTATTTAATCTTTGCGAAACCGTAGGCGCACAAACTCGCCGACAGGGGCATAACGGCGACGTTGAACGCCAGAATCGTCAGCGTGTTCAAGGTGTACCGCAGGTAATTGTTCTGCGCGAACATCTTTACATACGCGTCGAAAGTAGGCTCGGCGGGAAAGAATTTTACGGGGTACGCCCGTATGTCGCCGACGCTCATAAAACTGCGGGACGCCATGAACGCGTAGGGGAAAATGAGGAATATCCCCACCGCCGCCATGGCGGCGTACAGCGCGGCCTTCGCGGCGGTTTTTTTCCTTGCCGCCGCCGTTTTCCCGCGCGCCGCGCCGGAACTATGAAGTCGTACCGTTTCAACTTTCATCTCTTTCACTTATTCCGTATAAGTCACCCATTTATTGGTTTTGAACACAAGCAAAATCAGCAGCCCGATGACGGCGAACAGCGCCATGCCCAACGCGCTCGCATAGCCCATGCGCCCGCCGCGCGTGAACGCGTCGTTGTATATTTTCAGCGCGATGAAGTACAGTGAATTTTCCGGCCCGCGCCCGCCCGAGCCGCCCGCGATGATAAAGGTGTTGAACACCTGCAAACTGCCGATCACGCTTAAAACAAGGTTGTAAAAAATCATGGGCGTGCTGAGCGGCAGCGTGATTTTAACCACGCGGGTAAAGGCGTTCGCGCCGTCGATCTTGGCGGACTCGTACAACTCGGCGGGGATATTCTTAAACGCCGCAAGCCAGATAATCATGCTTCCCCCCACGCCCCACACGCCGGTGAACAGCAGGGTGGCGAGGGCGGTCTTTTCGCTCTCGAAAAACAAACTGTGCGCGCCGAACGCCCCGAAAATCCGATTGATTACGCCGAATTCGGAATTGAACAAATCGCGCCAAAGCACCGCCGCCGCCACGCCCGGTATAATCACGGGCAAATAGAACAGCGTGCGGAACGCCGACACGCCGCGCAGTTTGTTATTGACGAGCAAGGCGACCAGATAGCCCAAAACAAGCGACAGCGGCACCGAGACGAACGCGTACAGGAACGTATTCAGAAACACCTTGCCCGTTTCGCGGTCGACGGAAAAGAGGTCGGCGTAGTTCTTAAAGCCGATATACTGCGCCGTTTTAAAGCCGTCGTATTTGAACAGGCTGTAAATAAACGCCTGTACGGCGGGGATATAACTGAACACGACGATCCCGACGATCACGGGCAGCGTGAACAAAACGCCCTGCAACCGGCGCACCGTTTCGCGCTTGGCGACCCGTTTTCTCTTTTTAACCGCGTTTGCCGTCAAATCCGTATACCTCTCCTTATTAAAGCGTGTTTGAAACTTCGGCGCGGGCGGAACACGCCCCGATAGGCTTGTTGCGCCGCGCCGAAAACCGTTAAGCGTCGAAAGCCCAATATTCGAGCGACTCCCTGCAATACTGCATTTCACGGTCCAGTTTAGCGTTCGCGTCCGCCGACCCCTGCGCCGGGGTATAATCGACATAATTTTTTATCATCGTGTTCACCGCGTCGATTAAATCCTGCGCCATCGCGGGGCGTTTTAAAATGAAGTCGGTCGCGCAAGCATAGCCTTGCCGCGCCGCCCACGTGTAAGCGTCCAGGTTAAACCCGAGGTTCAATCCCCAACTTACGCCCTCGGCCGTCGGGTCGGCCATATCCTTGCGGATAGGCGGATAGTTCGCGCCGCATTCGGCGATGATGTTCTGCCCGTCGCGCGAGAGCATGAATTTCAAAAACTGCCACGCGTAGTCGCGCCGCGACGCGTCGATCGTAGCCGCCACGCAATAGCCCGCCGCGCCCGCGCCGATTTTCGGGCTGTCGCCGATCAGCGGGAAAGTCGCCACGTCGTAAATGTCCTCCGGGGCCGCCCCGCCGCCCAATTCGTTTTTGACCGCCGTTACTTCTTTGAGGATATTCCACGTCAAACTGGACGCGCGGGAATGGAACAGGAACGCGCCCTGCCCGCCGTCGAAATTGGCCTGTGACGCGCCGCTGAATTTGGCCGTATATTTCTTTTCCACCAAATCTTTCATCAGGTTGAGCGCGGTTTTTGTGTTTTCGCTCACGATCGCGCCGGCGTCGCCCTCCCCCCAGTACTCCGCGCCGCAAGAGCGCAGTATAGCGTTGAAGTTGGCCTCCCAATTCAAATACGAATCGATTAAATACAGGTTGCCCATGCCGTGGCCGTCGTAATAGGAACGCACCCGGGCGCACACGTCCAAAAAGTCCCGCCAGGTCCAGCCGTTCTTTACCTTGGTCGTCGCGGGGTCTAAATCCACGCCCGCCGCCCGCAGGATCGACTTGTTGTAATGCACGACCACTTGGTCGGCGGCGCGCGGGACCATCCACTGCGTACCGTCAAAATTCCGCTGCCCCAACTTCCAAAAATCCGCGTAATAATCGTCCGCGTCGAACGTGCCGTTCTGCGTTTCGGCCTCGATATACGGATCCAAGCCGGCGACGACCTTTGCCGCGCCCAGCGTCAGCATGGAAAAAGAGTTGGCCATGAGAAGATCGGGCATACGGTTGGCGCGGTAATAGCCCATGACCGTATCGTAAATATTGCCCGATATGGGATCGATTTTAAAGGTGATATTGGGATATTCCTTTTGAAAGCCCTTGCCGAGTTCCTCGATAATCTTGCGCTCGTGCGCGTCGCCCGACACGGAAACCGTCAATTCGAGCGCGGCGTTTTTGTCGGGATTGATCTCGACGGCGTACGTAGGCGTGCCGTCGTCGCCGCCGGTCACCGAATCGTCGCCCCCGCCGTCGTCAACGCTGCCGGTCGGCAGCAAGATGCACGCGCTCATGATCAAAACAAGGCACATGCACAAAAGCGAAACGCCAAACCGTTTGAACCGTAATATTTTCATTGTCATATCCTCCTATTTTGCGCGGCTTTGCGAACCTATGAACGGCCGTAGAATCGTGCCGCCGCTTATCTTTCAATTTTGCTTTTTATTTTTCGGAAAAAATTCCGAAAAATAAATTAGGGATATCCCTAATTCTGGCTCTCTGATCGGTTCGTTGCAACCTGTTTTTTGTTCGCGCGTATCTCATCTTGCGCTTTTACACGAGTAATACCCTAATTTTTTATGCGTTTTCGCAGGCGGCGAGGGATTCCCTGTACACCGGTTCGGCGACCGCTTCCACGGGCGCGTTGCCCTCCTGCCCCGACGCGATCGCGCCGATAACGGCTCTGGCTATATTCCCGCCGTATTCGTCCTTATCGATGCGCATCGTCGTCAGGGACGGTTTCAGGTACGCCCCTATCTCGATGTCGTCGCAACCGATCACCGACAGGTTATCGGGTACGCGCCGTCCCGCCTCGGCGGCGGCGCGCATGACTCCGATGGCGGCCAAATCGTTGGCGGCAAAAATCGCCGTTATCTCGGGCTTGCGCGTCAGCAATCCTTTCGTCAACTCATAGCCCACGCATTCGCTCGCCCGCCAGTCGCCGCCGTGAAAGGCCGCCAACCCGCCGTCCGTCGAAAAACCGTGCTTTTCCCTGAAATTCAGAAACGCGGCCCCTCTGTCGTCCGTCCGGAACCTCCACTCGTCCATCGTGGACACATAGCCGACTTTGACGTGGCCCAATTCCGCCGCCCTCTTCATCAGCGCGTCCATCGCCGCCGTATACCGCACCCGCATAACCGTGCCGAGGTCGGGCCCGAACCCTATCAAAACGGTATTGCGGCTCCGCATAACGTCCACCAATTCCGTGGGGAAAAAGATAGTCGTCATATTGATAACCGCGTCGAACGTCCTTGTCCGCAAAAAATCCAGCCGTTTGCCAAGTTCGCCGTGCATCAGCAGAATCGAGACCATATATCCGTTCTGCGCCGCGTAACCCTCCACCCCGCGCACGATCTCCAAATGGTACGGGTTCGTGTACTCGTTGACCACGACGGCGATATGCCCGCACCGGCCCGACCGCAAACTGCTCGCGACATGATTGGGCACATATTTCAATTTTCGCGCCGCGTCCCTTACAAGGTCGATTTTCTCCGCCGTAACGTTGCGCTTATTCAGGAACACGTTGGAAACGGTGGCGACCGACACTCCGGCCACTTCCGCCACATCCTTTCTCGTCGTCATTTCTCTCTGCCTTCCGTCCGTTTCCGCTCAAAATTTTACTCGTGTAAAATTCAGCATAAATATAATAACATACATTTCAAGGCTTGTCAACTGTTTTTTAAAAATTTTTTTGAGGGGCCGATTGAAAAATGAAATGCAATAGATGGCAGGAGTTAAACCATAGCCGGGAGAAAGCGGTGGTATTACGAATACGCTTGTTTGCCGGGCCGGCAATTGTGGCAAGGTCCTTGCGCTTATTAACAGGAAGCTGCTTTCGGCAAATTTGCCGAAAGGCTGTATTGGTTGCCTCTAATTCCCCAACAGCATTTCATAGGCGGGCGCTATTTCAACTTGCCGTACAACTCTTTGAACGTTGCATATTTGACGTTGTATTCGCGGACGCGCCCCTCGCGCGGCATATGCGATTTTCCGTAAGACGCAAGAGTTTTGCAGGCCTCCGATACGCTCTTGAACGCGCC
>JAISFM010000244.1 GCA_031263605.1 Clostridiales bacterium
CGGAGTGGGTGAAACGGGCACCCGTTTCATTTTTCAAGCGTATACGCTTGAATAATATGGGTCTCAACGGCAAAGACGTAAAACAAGAACCTGCGTTCGTCACGCGTCGGATTGGAATATGGATCGGCTAAAATAGGCCGGCTGTATAAAGGGATTCAAATTTACCTATCGGAGGGATAAGATAAGATGAAAACGGTAAGAAGGAAAATCATTGTCACGGTCTGCCTCGCTTTGGCGTGTTTTTTCGCCTTGGCGGCCTGTAATTCCAACGCCCCGCCCCCGCCCAAGACGAAAGCGGATACCCAACGGCCCGTAATCGACCTTGCGGGTGTACAGGCGACGGTCGGAATCAGAACGGGCACCGCGCTCAACGTTTCCGCGAGCGACAACGTCACGGCGGCGGACATGCTCGCATGGGAAATGGCGGTGGAAAAGGACGGGTTGGATGTCACCGCCAAGACCTATGAGGCGGCGACGCGCGTCTTTACGCCCGCGGCCGTGGGCGTGTACGACTTTACGCTGAAAGTGACCGACGAGGCGGGGAATTACATCATCCGCACGTTCCAAATCAATGCGGAAATCGATATTTGGAGGAAAACGGATTACACGTTTTCCACCGCTGCCGGAACGCCGACCACCACGGAGGAATTGGATTATGTGACGATCGGCACGAACGGTATCGAATTCGCCAAGGAATACGCGCCTTTCGCTTATACGTACACGCAGCATCCGATGCGGAAGTTCGATCTCGTCGAAACGGACGGCGGCGCGCCTGCGGAATTGCAGGGCAGTTTCTTTATCGAGTTCGATTACAACGGGATTGATTCCTATCAAAATTCGGACAATTCGCGCATCGCTTTGGAGTTTACGCGGAAAGGCACGGCCACGACGGATGAGATTTTCATCGAGAACAACTATTCCGTGTTGGAATACTTCACCAATATTGCGGGCGTGGGGAAGAGCGGCACGAGCATTTACGTTTCCCAAGACGCGGGCTCGGCAAAATACGACCGAATCAAAATCGGTCGTTTCGTGAACGAGAGCGAGAACGCTTGCACCTATGTTTTCTATCATAACAATATCGCGTCCGCCTATCAAAAAGTTGCGGGGAATTTCAGCGATGAGGTCACGATAAAGTTGTATTCCTATAAATCCAAGGGCAAGGTCGCGAACCTTCGTTTAGGCCAGTTCGATGACACTGCCGCCCCGGCTCTTGCGGCCAACGAGGATTTTCCGGTTTCGGCGCAGAACGACGACCGGATCGACCTCAATAAATTATTTATCGAGGACGACATCGTGCCGGCCAAATACGTCGAAGTCCTGTACGACGTGCGGGACGGGGACGGGGAAGCGGTTTCGGTGGACTTCAACCGGACGTTCCGCGCCGGCAAGGCGGGCAATTTCAGCGTTAAAATCAAAGCCAAGGACTTGTCCGGCAACGAGTCCGGCGAAATTACAAAAACCGTGAGCGTCAGCGACACGCGCGCCCCGCGGATCAGTTTCGCGGGGCAGGTGTCCGCCGCGATCGTCGGCGCGGACACGGTGTTTACGCCCGTCGTGGCCGACGGTTTCGCGGGCGCGCTGACAGTCTCGCATACGGTCAAAAAGAACGGCGCGGCCACAATGGACGCGACGGTTACGGAATCCGGCGGCGCGTACACCTTTAACGCGGCGGCCGCGGGAACCTATACGTTGGAATTGACGGCGACGGACGGGGCGGGCAACACGGGTACGGGCTCGCACGAGATCGCGGCGATCGCCGCCGACACAGAAGCCCCCGAAATCACGATCGACGACCCTGGGCAACTGATGACCCAAATGTCCAATATGATGTACTTCGACGTGTCGGACAACGCATCCGCGCCGGTGGACATTACGGTAGCCTCGCGCATGGTCAAGGGCGGGACGAGTAGCGGCGGCGCGGTAAGCGGCGGGACAAGCCTCGCGGCGTCCGGTACGCCGGGCGTGAGCGCGAACTGGTACAACCCGACGACGCGGGTGTTCAGCACCTATAACCGGGGCGCGAACTCCACCGGGGATTATTGGCTTGAAGTTACGGCGACCGACGAGGCGGCCAACTCCTCGACGGCTTCGCTCAAAGTGAATGTCAAGCAGACCGGCGACGTGTACGACACGGTGGAATACGTGGGCTGGGGCTGGGAGTCCTATCACAACCACGATAGATACCCAGGCATCGTATTGGGCAAGGACAGCGTCACGATCCCGTCCCGCAGCGCGAACAGCGGGGATCAGTTGAACTTTGTGCCTTATATCCGCAAGTATTTCGCCCCCGCGGACACTATGGACGGCGACTTCGATTTCGAACTGGATTACGAGGACATTACGCCGGCGATTGCGGGCGAATGCAATGTCCGCATCATGCTGTACTACGCGCAGGACGCCGAGAACACGATGGGGCGGCAGACGGATACGGTTGCGTTCGGCGCGTATCAGACTCAAAGTTGGCTGGAAATCAACATCAACCAAAGCGGCTCATGGCAGAACGGCCCGCAAAAGATCGCCCTGTCGGGCAAGCACCACTTCAAAGCGGAGCGCAGGATCTTCAACGGCAACGCCTATTACCGGTACTTTGTGGACGGGGTTTGCCTCAATCCCGACGGGCAGAACGTCGGTACCGCCTATAAACAATATTTGGTCGGGTTGAATTTCTTCGGGCACAAAGCGGGCGGCAAATTCTCGGCGATTCGGTTTACGCAAAAATAAGCGCGCGTTTGCAGGACGGGGAACCCTTTCCGTGCGGACAGGTTATTAAGGAAAACAGGAAATGAAAAAAAGGATACTCAACTTTATCTTGACGGCTTTCTTCGCCCTCGCCCTCGCGTTCGGGGCGGCGGCTTGCGGCGGGGACAAAGAGCCGCCGCTCGAAGACTTCGACGTGATTGACCACGAGATCGCGGTGACCGGCGACGGCGACGACCCGGCGTACGCGCTCATGCCCCTTTACAAAATGGGCGTGCGGCTGAACGTGGACGTGAAGTTCATCAATGTGGAGGCGGGCCTGTACGTGTACATGAAATCCAACGATACGTCGCAGATGTACCACAGGAGCAGCATCGAGGAGAGCGATTATTTGGAGATCACGTTCGACGCGCCCTCGGCCGCGCCCACGACGCCCAATTCCTCGATATTCCGTTTCCGCATAGACGTATTGGGCAGGTACGAATACTCGGTCGGCACGGGCAATGTCGGCGAGTTGTTCAGAACGCAGGGCAGCCGCGTCTTGTCCGCCGATAAACCGGTTGCTGAAATCGTGAGCGGCGATATTTCCGACGCCGATTTCGTCGCATCGGGCAAGGAAGTGCAACAGTTGGTTTTCAAGCGTTCCGGCACGCCCACCTGCACCGCCTCGACGCTTTCGCCCGATAGACCCGTGCTCGAAGGCAGCGAGTCCTATAACGACACGGACGAATATTTCTCGTTCGAGGCGTTCTTTTCGTGGAACGAACTGGACAGCGACCGCGTGCGCGAGATGGGCGCGGCGTTCGCTCACAACGATATTCAAGACGTTCTCGCGAACGTGTTGGGCTATCACAACAACGTATCGGTCGAAACGCCCAATAGATACCACAGGCTGCGCTTCGTGGGGCAGGGGAAGGGCGTGGGCAGACCCACCGTCGCGTCGGAAATCGCGGTGGACGGCAAGATGGACGAGGCGCAATGGGACTCCGCGCCGACGTTGAGTTTCCCCGGCCAAGACGTGACCAACCATACAACGCCGCTCGGCGGCCCGTCGTACCCGATTCGGGCGCGGGCGTTTTTCGGGGGGCAAGGCTTGTACCTTGGGGTGCACGTCGCGGACAAGACCCTGAACGCCCCCGCGATGGACAGAAAGGGCGACGGCGGGCAAGTTATCTACAACAACGACCACGTGGAACTGCGCCTGCACCTGTTTAAAAATTCGGGCGGCGATGCGGTGCGGAGTTTCTCGGTGCTGTACGACGTATTGGGCAACTCGTGGTACAATTCGCCTGTCAGCACGATGTGCGGGTTCGATTCGGAATTTAAGATGACGGCCTACGGGACGGTGGGCGACGATTCCGACGAGGACGAGGGTTGGTGCTTCGAGATGTTCATTCCGTATTACGAATTGAAGGTGGAGGCCAAGTCCAAAGCGTACGCGATGATCCTGTACGGGATTAAGAATATTTCGGTCAGCAACGGGGCGGTCAGCAATTACGGCATTCAACTCAATTACCCGGGCGCGGATTATACGAACGACGAGTACTGGCACAAGGTCGATAAGTTCATGCGCATCCGGCAATAGTTTCATAGCGACTCTGCGAACCGCTTATCCTTAAATCTCAACCTTATTATGAGGAAATACGTTTTTATGACGAAGGAGGCCTTTTGAAAATGAAGAAAAAATTACTGTCCTTTATTCTGTGCGCGTTTTTGGCGGTTGCCGCGTTCGCGTTCGCGGGTTGCGGCAACAAAAACGACGGCTCGATTACGCTGTTCGTTTACGCGCAAGCGCACGAGGAAGCCGCGATCCGGCAGATGGCGGCGAAGTACACGGAAAAGACCGGCACGGTCGTCAACGTCAACGCCGTGTCCGCCGAGAGCGAAAGTTATTGGACGAAGTTGAAGTCCTACGCGTCCTCCAAAAGTATGCCCGACATTTTTTACATGGGGCCCGGGCAAATGGAGTATTATCTGAACAACAACCAACTGATGGACATCGGCTCCTACATCTCCGCCAACACCGAATACGATTACGAGGATTTATACGGGGAATTGCGGGACGAGTATGTCGTGGACGGCAAGACCTACGGCATCCCCGGCAGTTTCTCGGTTTATCCGATGGGCTATAACCGCGTGATTATCGATCAGATAATCGAGGCGGGCTGGTGGCCATCCGATGTTTTGCCGCCATGGGAGGACGATCCCGCCACGGGCAAACAGGTCGTCTATACGTGGGATCAATTCTCCCGCGCGGCGGCGGCTTGTACGGTCGGCACGGATTGGTACGGCACGGGGCTTTTGGAGCGGTGGGCTTTGCATTCGTGGATTTGGACGGCGGGCGCGGACTGGCTGAACGCCGACAAGACCAAAGTTACGGTCACCACGCCGGAGTTCCGCAAGGGGCTGAAAGATTTTTACGAACTGCATAGGACGCGCGGCGCGGTGCAGGGCGTGGACAGCGAAAGCGCGATGAACCACTATCAGAGGTGGCTCAACGGCCAAGAGGCGTTCTTTAACGTTGGCACATGGGATGTGGGCGGCTTTGACAAATTAAATTCGAACAAGATCGAATACGGGATCATGCCCTGCCCCCGTTCGGACGACCCCGGCTCGGAGTGGTACACGTACAGCGCGTTTTTGGGATACTCCGTGGCGCAAACCTCTAAGAACCCCGAAAAGGCGGTGGATTTCATCCTGTATTACACGACAAGCCAAGACGCTTACGATATTTTGGTCAAGGAAAACAAGATTATCCTGCCCGCTACGCAGTCCAAACAACAGACCTATATCGACGACCCGGACATTACGCCGGTCGGCAAGGAACTGTTTTTGACCGCGATGTCCGAGGGGCATACGAAACGCCTACCCACGACCTACACCTATAATTCCGAGTGGTTCGATTTCTTTTATGCCAACACCACCGAATTTTGGGGCGGGCCGGGCCTCGCGCCGAAATACACGACGGACGAATATTTGGATTGGGTCGAGCCTCAAATGCAGGAGCGGCTTGACCGCGCGCTCGAACAAAAGGCGCAGGACGAGGCGCGGCGTAAATAAACGCCGGAAACGGAGGTAAAAGCGTTGGATTCGGGAAACGGGCAACTGAATAAGAGGCGGCGTTTGGGCGGCAGGGAACAGGTCAGCGCGTACCTATTCGTACTGCCCGCGGTTTTGGGCGTCCTGATTTTCTATTTCGTCCCGCTCCTCGTTTCCTTTTTCGGCAGTTTCACGAATTGGGGCGGGCTGGAAGGGGTTTTCGACGCCTCGTTCGTCGGCTTTAAAAACTACGCGGGCATTTTAAAGGATCCTTATTTCGGGCAAGCGGTGCTGAATACCCTGTTCACGATGATCGGCATTCCGATCGGGATTACGCTCTCGCTGTTGCTCGCTCTGCTCTTGAACAGGGGCTTAAAGGGGACGAACGTATTCCGCGTCGTCTATTACGTGCCGGTCGTGTGCGGAATCGTGGCGATCACGCTGATGTGGCAGAACTTCCTCGCGCCCAACGGCCCGTTCAACAAATTGCTGGAAAAAATGGGGATCGCGGGCATGGACTGGCTGGCGCACCGGGTTTGGGCGAAAGTAGCGATCGTCGTGATGTGCGTGTGGAAAGGGCTGGGGTACAGCACCCTGCTGTACATCGCGGGCTTGCAGGGCGTGCCGAGAACTTATTACGAGGCGGCCAAATTGGACGGCGCGGGCGGTATGCAGTTGTTTTTCAAAATCACCGTGCCGTTGGTACGGCCCGTCACGTTCTTTCTGTTCGTCACGGGCATCATCACGGGCGCACAACTTTTCACCGAGGCGCAGTTGATTCTGCCGGCCGCGTCGCGCAACCAGAATTACGTCAAAACGGTGGTGCTGTACCTGTACGAGCAGTTCGGGTACGGCTATGTGGGGTACGCCTCGGCGGTCGCGTGGCTTCTCGCCGTCGTCGTTTTCGCGGCGACGGGTTTGCAGTTCGCGCTCGAAGGGCGGAAAAAGGATTAAGGCGGAATGGAACGGAAAATCGGTTTAAAAACGCCTATATTCAAAACGCGGGGCGGCAACCGCGGCAAACGCGCGGGCGACGCCGCCGCTTACGCGATCCTCGTTATCGGGTCGGTCGTGATGCTGATCCCGCTCCTGTGGATGCTCGGCGCGTCCTTGCAGCCCAGTTTCGCGCACCTGCTGGTCTCCCCGTTCTACCCGTCCGGCCAATGGAGGTTCGCCAACTATGCCGACATATTCACAAACGCCTACATCAGCCTGCCCAAGGCGTTCGGGTTGAGCGTACTGGTTGCCGTCCCCGCCGTAGTGGCCGGCAGTTACGTGTCCGGCCTGACGGCGTTCGCGTTCGGAAAACTGCGCTTTAAATTCAAGAGGACAATTTTCCTGCTGTTGCTCGGCGTGCTGATGATTCCCTATCCGGCCATCATGCTCCCGCTCTACAAACTGTACGCGAATTTCGGCTGGATCGGCACGCCCCTGCCGTTGATCGTACCCAAAATATTCGGAAACGTGGCGATGGTGTTTTTCCTGCGGCAATATCTGGCCAACGTCAACGATTCGATCATCGACAGCGCGAAAATCGACGGCTGCGGCTATTTCAGGATATTCAACTCGATGATTCTGCCGCTGATTGTCCCGGCGTTGGCCGCGCAGGTGATTTTGTGGTTCATGGGCGTGTGGAACGACTACCTGCCCGCCTATATGTACGACGTGCAGACCCTGCCGATCGTAGTCGCCAAATACAATTCGGACGTGGCGATGCAGAACGAAATCCCAAAGGTCATGGCGGCCTCGGTCGTGTCGTTGATCCCCGTGCTGATCGTGTTTGTCGTGTTCCAGAGGTGGATCATCGAATCGGTCGTGCTGTCGGGCGTAAAGGAATAGAACCCGCAATCTCTGTAAACGACGAAACAAATATATCTATTGATTACACATCAAAAAACATGGGAGGTATATTCAACATGAAAAACCGAAAAGCAAGAGGCAAACGGCTCGCCGCGTTGCTGTTGGCCCTCGCCGCCGTATTCGTCTATGCGTGCGGCGCGAACGAACCGCCGCCGGACGACGACGGCGACGAGGTTTACAACACGATCAGTGTCAACGGTTTCGCGACCGGCAGCGTCGGCATGAAATTGAGCCAGCAGTTTTTCGCGTCCGCGGAGGTGACCTTTAACATCACCTACGAACAGGGCGCGGAACAGGGCGTGGAGGTCAGTTTCACCAAGGACGGCAAAGAGCACGCCACGGGCATTGCCGTCGAGTTGGGCGATAAAATCGCGGGTTCCGACACGGATTACCGGGGGACGGTGACCGCGACGGAATACGGCGAGTTTATGATCAAAGTCGCCCTGAAAGCCGACCCGACGGAGTTCGTGGAAATCTCGGCTTCGGTGGAAAACCGCGATCACCCCGAAACGCTCCCGCAGGAAACGCCCTCGGCGGCGGCGGTGTTGACTTATCCCGAAAACACTCCCGCGCGCACGAGTATGCCCACCGCGCACGACCCGGCGATCGTTTACGACGAGGCCACGGAAATGTATTACGAGTTCCAGACGGGCGGTGAACGCCGCAAATCTGCGGACATGGTCACGTGGACGGCCGCGGGCAGTTTTTTGTCCTCTACGCCCAGCGCGGTAGTGTCCGCCGGCGGCGCGTCGAACAGCAGGTGGGCGCCCGACGTCATCAAGGGCAAGGACGGAAAATGGTGGGCGTATTACGCCAGTTCGACGATCAACACCAACAACTCGGTGATCGCTTTGGCAAAAGCGGACAACATCACGGACTCGTTCGTCCACGACTCGATCATCGTGACCACAAAGACCAACCAGCCGCCGAACGCGATTGACCCGAGCGTGAAATACGACAAAAAGACCGGCAAACTGTGGATGGTATACGGTTCGTTCTTCGGCGGGGTGTTCTTGAAAGAACTTGACCCCGAAACCGGCCGCGCGTTGGGCGCGTCGTTCGGCAAGAACCTCGTTTCCGGCATCGACGTGGAGGGGCCGTACATCGTCTATAACGAGGAATTTGATTACTGGTACCTGTTCATGGCCTACGGAGACATGAACAAGAACTACAACACCCGCGTGGCGCGGAGCCGCGACATAGAGGGGCCGTATCTGGATGCCGAGGGCAAGGACATGGCGCAGGCCGACAAGACCAACTCCAAGGAGTACGGCGTGAAATTGGAGGGCAACTTCAACATCGACGGCAAGGTTTTCAGGGCGGCGGGGCATAACTCTGTGCTGGACGACACCGCCGTCAGCGGCAAATGGTACCACGTGGCGCACAACACGCCCAGCGGCAGTTACCTGCTCGTCCGGCAAATGTATTTCATGCCGAGCGGCTGGCCGGTGTTCAATATCAACGAGTACGCCGGCGAGGATTCGGAACAGGCCGTCAACAAATTGAACATGCCCGGTACGTACAAATCCCTGTTCCACGTGCGCGGCAGTTTGATCGACGACGACACCTCGCACAGGCCGATGGATTTGACGATCGGCGCCGACGGCACGCTGTCGGGGAGCGTGACCTATAACGCCGACCCGACGGACTACGAGTATCGAATCGCCGTCGAGGGGACGTGGGAGATGCGCGGCACGAACAAGATAGAGATGCTTTTGACCAAAGCCGAGGTCAAACTGGTGCTGAAAGCGGACGGCACCGTCGTCGAGGATTACGATTATTCGGGCGCGTTTTTCGGGATCGCGACGCCGGCGTACAGTTACCAGTCGAGCAAAGCGGCGCTCTCGTTCAGCGCGATAAACGCGGCGGGGATTTGCTTTGCCGGCAACATGGAAATCTGAATACTGTTGCCCGTCTGCGCCGCGCCTATGGTTCCGCAAACCCGCCTACCTTATAAAACTGTTCGTGCCGCAAAGCGGTATGAATGTTTAAACGAACCGATTAAAAAATAGGAGGACATGACCATGAAAACCAAACTCAAATCAACTCTGCTTGCTCTGCTGGCGACAATCCTCGTATTCTCTCTGGCCGCTTGTAGCGGGGGCGGGGATACGGGATCCAACTCCATCACCGTGGACGGCAAAGGCGCGTCCTCGCTGACGCTGGCCCTCGACGAAAATTTGACGGCGAGCGGGCAGGTTGCGGTTGCGCTGACCTACGCCAAAGACGCGGCCGAGGGCTATGACGCGGCCTATACCAAGGGCGGCGCGGCCGTTACGAGCGGTATCGTGCTGGACGGGACGGGCAAGGTCACGGCCACCGACAGCGGGGTCTATAAGATCACGCTGACGATGAAAGCCGACGCTGCACAGAAAGCCGAGATCGACGTGACCGTCAGCGCGTACCGCGCGGATTTGGACGCTTTGATCGGCGGCAACGCGTCGTTGACGCAGGGCAATTATACGACGGCGTCGTGGGGCGCGTACAGTACCGCGCTTGCGGCGGCGCAAGCGGTTACCGACACGACGGCGCAAGCCGACGTGGCGGCGGCGAAAAGCGCGTTGCAAACCGCGGCGGACGGCCTTGTCAACATCAGTTTAATCAAACCGTTCTTTACCGAGGGCGGTATCGATGAAAAGGTGTATACCGCCGACAGTTTAGCGGCCGTGCAGGAGATGAGCGACGAGTACGACGCTCTCGCCGCCAACGGCACGCAAACCGCCGTGGACGAGTTTAAGGCGTCTATTGCGGAAACGTTAATCATCGACATCGACCTGTCGCAGACCGCCGATGTCGTTCGCGCCTATGTGGGCTTTATCGTCTATTACAACAACGCGTTCGACGGCGTGCAATACACCGAGACCTATGAATACCGGACGCTCGAAAAGGGCGCAATCACCGAGGAATACCCCGAGGGCGAGCCTGCGGACGTGTACGAGAATAGGGACGACGACGTTCGGATACTGATCCCGGGCGTGCGGGCGTTTTGGGCGCAGGCCGTGGGGACTTACCGCATGACGGTCGTCGCGCGCAATGCGGCCACCGAAACGACGGAAACAAAAATAATTTCGGCGGGCGTGAGCAACACGGACAACTTCAATGTTTACGGGCAAAACGTGCCGAGAACGGCGGCGGCCGTGCCGAGCGGCGGGCGTTCGCAGGGCATAGCCACGGGCAAATTCGCCTATTATGTCGGGCCGGAAAACGCCGACAAGGATATGTGGGCGACGGACAACGGCGGCGGCAACGCGCAGAACGCGACCGCGTTCCCGTTCCAAAACCTGCCGGATAAAGGCAACGTGCCGGATACCGATACGGAGTGGAGCGGGCAGGTCGCGGCGGGGGAGGATTTTTATTACGAATTTGATTACGTATCGTTGGGGTCGAAAGACGGCGACCAGTGGCCTAAACTCTTTATGACTGCGGGCAACGCGGGCAACGCGACCAACATCAATTCCAACACGGCGAACGGTATCCGCTTTGAAAATGTCGTCAACAACGCGCAGGGCTTTTTGGAGATGACGGTCAGTAGCCTATGGGGCGACAACTTTTCCGGCGGCGGCGCGGAAGCGTTTATGATGGGCGTTAAAATTCGGATCGAACGCCGCTGCACGGACGCGACGCACGGCGAATTTATATCTTATGTGAATGGAGTGGAAGTCGGTGTCCGCCCGTTCGGTTCGGTTCCCGATACGAATCCTGTGGAGTATGTCGGCGCTTTCAATACGAGCGGGGCTTGTACCAATTTGGGCAATTCGGTAAACCGCATATCGATGTTCACCAACAACACCGCTTGTTTTGTCTATAACTTTAAGGCGGGGCTGTTGCCTCCAATAGTATCGGCGGAATAATTCGTTGTATAGTCCTGCGGGCGCGGGCGGGCTTTTCCGTCCGCGCCCGTAAACTACCCCTAACCCTATCCCCCTATCGTTAATCGGAGGTCAAAATGAAAAAAATTCTGAAACGAATCGCCTTGTTTTTTTCGGCGGCTCTCTTTTGTTTCGCATTAGCCGCTTGCAGCGGCACGCCGGGCGGCGAAATTCCCAATCTGGACGGAACGCCCGGAACGGGCGGCGGCGGCGCGGCCAACTCGATTGCGGTCAACGGCGGCGCGAGCGCGAGTTTAAACCTTACGATCGGCGCGGAGGACGAAACCGCCGAGGCCGACGTGGCGATAGATTTGACCTATGCGGACGGCGCGGTTCAAGGCGTCGATATTTCCTATACCAAGGGCGGCGCGGCGGTTTCGTCCGGCGTCGCCATGACGGCGGACGGGCATATCACCGCGTCCGAGGCGGGGGAATACGTAATCACGGCCAAAATGAAAGCGGACGCGTCCAAATCCGTCGCGGTTTCGGCGGCCGTCGCAAAGGAACAACTCGATTTGGAAACGGCGCGAGTTTTAATCCCGCCCGTCAAGCCCATGAAACCCGGCGGAGTCGGGGGGGCGCAGGAATTTTCCACGTGGGGGGAATACACCCAGCACGATCCGAGCATTTTCAAAGACCCGAATAACGGCAAATATTATACCGTGGGAACCAATGTCACGCTGATGTTGGAATCCGAGGATTTGCTTTCGTGGAAACAGGTCAACAACAACTTCTTTACGCCGGCGCAGGCGACCGAGGTTCGCGCTTGGACGGGCGGCAGCCAGCAGTTTTGGGCGCCCGATTTGATCGTGATCGACGGCGTGTACCACTTTTATTATTCGATTACGGCGGGATTCGGCAGCCCGAAAAGCGCGATCGGCCTCGCGACTGCCCCGGCTCTTTCCGGCCCCTATACGGACAAAGGCGTAGTTGTCAAGACCGTGGGCAACAGCACGGTGATCCCCAACTGTATCGACCCTTGCGTGACGCGGGACAAAGACGGCAAATTGTATATGACCTACGGCTCGTTTTCGGGCGGCATCTACATATTCGAACTCGACCCCGCGACCGGCAAATCCAAACAGCCGGTGGGCGCGGACGCGGACGGCGTGGACTGCGGCTATTACGGAACGAAAATCGCGGGCGGTCTCGGCATGGAGGGGCCGTACATCGTTTACAACCCCGAAACGGACTATTATTACCTGTTCGTGTCGATCATCGCCAATCCGGGGAATTTAGCCCCAAGCGGGAACCTGTTCCGAACCTACAACGTGCGCGTGGGGCGCAGCAGTGTTATCGGTGGCCCCTACCTCGATCCCGAGGGCAACGATATGGTTTCGTTGACCAACGACAAGGGTAGCAAGATCATCGGCGGCTATACGTTCGCGCCCGATCCGGACACGGATGAAATAGAGCGCGGT
>JAISFM010000062.1 GCA_031263605.1 Clostridiales bacterium
GGAAAAGATGGTATAATGATTTCATCATTTTTATATTGTTTTGTTTGTTGTTTGGGAGGTAAAAAATGAAACAACAAAACAAGATGACGGCATTGTATTGTAGGCTTTCGAGTGACGACGAATTATACGGGGACAGTTCGAGCATAACGACGCAGAAAGCGATGCCGGCGCAATACGCGAACCGTAAGGAACATACTGTTGCACAGAGTGTACATAGGGTATATGGTAAGGGCAGGGTTAAATGCGCGGACTGCGGGAAGTCCTTGAATTTAAGCAGGGCATGCGTTCGCTTTGCGTATAAACAGGCCGCCGCTTTCCTTTTATAAACACAAAACGAAGGGCGCGTTAATATGATGTATCATGCGAAAGTATTTGATCGACGGGGGCGGGCCGCTTTCGGGCGCGGCGACCGTCGCGAAAGCGAAGAACGCCGTCCTGCCCTTGCTGGCCGCGAGCGTCATGGCCGACGGGCCCGTCGCCTTGCGCAAATGCCCGCCGATCGCGGACGTCGTCAATATGCTGGGCATTTTGAACGGCTTGGGCTGCCGCGTCTCCCATTCGCCCGATTTCGATATTCGGGTGGACGCCTCGAACGCCGGGGGAACCGAACTCCCCGCCGATTTGGCGCGGGAACTGCGGTCGTCGATCTTTTTGCTGGGGCCGCTCTTGGGGCGGTTCAAAACCGCGCGCGCGGCGTACCCGGGCGGGTGCGACATCGGTTTTAGGCCGATCGACCTGCATTTGAAGGGCCTGCGCGATTTGAACGTCAAAATTACCGAGGGGTACGGCGGGATCGTTTGCGACGGGCGGGAGATGCGCGGCGCGGAAACTATGTTGGAAGTCCCCAGCGTCGGCGCGACCGAAAACCTGATGATGGCCGCCGCCCTCGCGCCCGGGCGCACCGTGATCCGCAACGCCGCAAAGGAACCCGAAATCGCCGACTTGCAGCGGTTTTTGAACGCGATGGGGGGGCGCGTCGCCGGCGCGGGCTCCTCGACCGTCAAAATCGAGGGCGTGGCGAAATTGAACGGCGCGGAATTTACGCCGCTGCCCGACCGGATCGAGGCCGGCACCTTGATGCTGGCCTGCGCGCTCGCGGGCGGGCGGATCGTTTTGAACGAGGTCAACTGCGAGCACCTTTTCCCGCTGATCGCCAAACTGCGCGAGGGCGGCGTGGGCGTCGTTTGCGGGGAGGGCAGTTTGACCGTCGAGGCGGCGGGGCGGCCGTCGGCGTGCGTGGGCATGGAAACCCAGCCGTACCCCGGTTTCCCGACCGATTTGCAGGCGCCGTTCCTTTCCTTGCAGGCGGCGTCGGACGGCGTGTGCGTGATCCGCGAGAACCTGTTCGAGACGCGCTTTAAGCACGTGCCGGAATTGATCAAGATGGGCGCGGACATTACGGTGCGGGACAGGACCGCGATCGTGCGGGGCGTAAAGTCCCTGCGCGGGGCGCAAGTCGCCGCGCGCGAATTGCGGGGCGGGGCGGCTTTGGCAATCGCCGCGATCGCCGCCAAGGGGACGAGCGTCGTCGAGGGCGTCCGGCATATCGAACGGGGGTATTATAAATTCGAGGAAAAATTGAGGGCGTTGGGGGCGAAGATTGACGTGTTAGGGAATTGAGAATTGAGAATTGAGAATTGAGAAGTTCGGATGCTGACGCGGATCGGGACTTTTAGTATGCTGTATGTTTCTTACCCGCCGACCGGCTTGCTTGACGGAAATTCGACCTTTACTTCTCAATTTTCCATTTTCAATTCTCAATTTTCTTGCCCGCCGACCGGATTGCTTTACGGTGGTTCGACCGAACTTCTCAATTTTCCATTCTCAATTCTCAATTTTCGATTCGTCTTTCGGCTCTTTTTCCGCGCCGACCTTTAAATCTTCGGCGGTTTCCTTTCGGAGTTTTTCGGCTTTGAGGTCGCGGTTGTTGACTGCGGTTATAAAACCCCACAGACCGCCGCCGATCAGGAACGTGGTCAGCGTGATTGACCCCAAAACCGCGCCCGCCGCCCCGGCCGCGCCGGACATGTTGTGCAGGATCAGATAGGGGATAAAACACACCGTCGCGATCAGTACGAACGCGAGGGCGATTATGGCGATAATTCGTTTCGGTTTCTGTTGCATGGAGGCTCCTCTTTTTTTGGAATAGGGGAATATGTAAGATGGAAGATGGATTGTCGCGCGTTACTCGCGCGGGGGCATAATCAAATCGGCCGGAGATTCTTGACTTTGCGCAAATCGGTTGAGATTCTTCACTTGCGTAAGGAATGACAGCACGGACATTTTTCTTTAAGTCTGCCCGTCACGGATTGCCCGTCACAAAGAAAATAGTCCGGCCAAAAAAGAAAAAGAGGACAGAGGACTTTGCGCAAATCGGTTGAGATTCTCCACTCGCGTAAGGAATGACAGGTTTGAGCGCAATAGGTGGGGGATTTCTCGACTTCGCTCGAAATGACATAAGAGCGCATTCGGGCTGACATAAGAACGCATTCGGACTGATAACACTACCCGCGCGCGAGAAACGCGCGACCGACCATCTTACATCTTCCATCTTACATAGTCATTATCCATCTTCCATCTTACATAGTCATTATCCATCTTGCATTTTACTATGCTTTAAACGGCGGCGTGGATAATCTTGCGGCTGTCCTCATATACCTTTATCGCGCGCGACG
>JAISFM010000114.1 GCA_031263605.1 Clostridiales bacterium
CCGCGTTCAAGGCGTTGCTGTCGGCGGCGGGGCCGGCGGCTTTTCCGCTGTCCGCGACCGGCCTTGCCTTTAAACTCGCGCCGCGCCTCAATTCGGCGGGGCGCATGGGGCGCGCGGGCCGCGCGTTCGACCTGCTGACGGCGGACGACCCCGAAACCGTCGAGAGTTTGGCGCGCGAGTTGGAGGGCGAGAACGAAAAGCGGAAAACTGTGTCCGAGACGGTTTTTCAAAGGGCTTTGGAAGGCTTAAAAGGGAGCGGCGAGCCGCGTTTCGCCCCCTTCATTTTAGCGGAGGCCGACGCGGGGGACAAGGGGCTCGCGGGCATCGTGGCCGCGCGTTTGGCGGGGCTGTTCGGGCGTCCGGCGTTTTTGATTTGCTCCGACAGCGAGGGCGGCTATCGGGGCGCGTCGCGGAGCGCGGGCGGCGTCAACATGCACGCGCTGCTGACCTATGCGGCGGATTGCTTGGATGAATTTGGCGGGCACACGCAAGCGGCGGGCTTTACGGTCCGCGCCGATAGGCTGCCCGCGTTCCGCGGTAAAATCGCCGCGTATTTAGGGCAAAACCCCGCCGACCCCCGCGCGGGCAAGCGTGAATACGATCTCGACATAGAAACGGGGGAGATCACCGAGGCGTTTATCCGGCAGTTGAACGAGTTGGAGCCGTTCGGGACGGGCAATCCGGTCCCGCGTTTCCGCCTTTCCGTCGGCAAGGCGGCCGCAAAGGAAATCAAAAAGGGCGCGCCGCACGTCCAAGTTTGCGTCGGGGGCGGCCCGCGCTTGACGGGCTTTAACTGTCTGCCGCTGGCCGACCTCTATGTGTCGGACACGCGCAAGGATTTATTCCTCGAACTGTCCCTTTCGGAATACAAGGGCGCGCAGGAAATTTCCGCGCTGATCCGCGGCACCGACACGCCGCGCCTCGGCGCGGACCTCGACAACGACAAAGCCCTGTGCCAATACCTGTATCAGTACATATACGGCAAGGACAATGCACAATGCAACGGACATTTTTCTTTAAGTGAGCCCGTCACGGAAAGCCCGTCAAAAGAAAATAGTCCGGCCAAAAAAGAAATATCGGTCGGGGAACAATCGGGGCGCATAACATGTCATTCTGAACGAAGTGAAGAATCGCAACCGATACAGGGCGCAATTCGGAATGCGCAAATAAAGGAAAAATCCGAAACTGTGGACGGTGGACTGTGCACTGTGCACTTTGAAACCAAACTTCTCAATTCTCAATGCTCAATTCTCAATTTGCCTTTCTCCGCTATTGTTGAAAAATTCATTGAAAAGGCTGCCCGAAACCCTTACGGGACCGTTGTATTGGCCTCGTCCTACGCGTCCTATGAGCGTTTTCTGAAAGCGGCGGGCGCGGCGGCGGACAGTCTTGTCCACGACTATATCCATTGTTTTACGCAGGGCAACGACAACCGGATTATCCTCGCGCCCGCGTTCGACTTCGAGCCGGCTTTCTATCATACCGTACTCTTTTTAGACCCGCCTTTCGACCCCGGGGCCGCCGCCCGTTTGGCCGCCGCCGGCTGCGCGGTGTACGCGCCCGTTCCCGAACCGGACAACCCGATCTTGGCGCGTTTGGCCGCCAAACTCGATTTGTCGCGGGAAAATATGGGGCGTTATTATCGGATATTCGTCGCCGACGGCGGCGCGCCCGCCGACCCCTATGCGCATTTTGCGATGCACAGCGGCCAATTCGACGGCTTCGGCCCGGTTAATTTCTATGCCGCCCGCGCGGTGTTTCAAGAATTAGGCTTGCTGTCGGCCGCAAACGGCAAGATCGTCGTCGAAAAGGCCGTCAAGACCGAGTTGGCCAACAGCGGGCTGTATCGGAAATTGGCGGGATTAATAAAAGGTAAGAGGTAAGAGGTAAAAGGTAAAAGATAATAAATAGGTAATAGGTAATAGGTAATAAGTAATAGATACGGTTGGGACAATGCACAATTCACAATGCAGAATTGCGGTCAAGAAAAGAATGCGCGGGGCGTTCGTGTGTTTGGTAGAGATTGCCGCGTCGCCCTGCGGGCTCCTCGCAATGACCCGTATGCATTTCGCTACAAGTCTAATGACCGGCGGTTGAGATTTTTCACGGCGAACAGAATGACACGGACTTAATCGAATATGTGGGAGATTTCTCGACTTCGCTCGAAATGACAGGGCTTTGCACAATGCGCAATTACGGTTGAGATTTTTCACTCACGGAATGATGGACGAAAATTTACAATTTACAAATTTCGGTCGAGGTTCCGTCAAGCAAGCAGGTCGGCGGGTAAGAAACATACAGCAACCAAAAAGTTTCTTTTTGCGTAAGCATCCGACACTTCTCAATTTTCACTTCTCACTTCTCAATTTCCTTTACCTATTACTTATTACCTAATCTCTTACCTCTTACCTAATCTTTTACCTTTTATCTTTTATCTAAACGCATATGATCAACACCGATAATTTCCTATCCCGCGTGCGGTTCGCCTTCCCTGCGGAGGCGGCGGCGCAAATCGAAAAGGCGTTGCGGTATGCGACGGACGCGCACGGCGCGCAGCGGCGCGACAGCGGCGAGCCGTACATCGTCCATCCCGTCCAAGTAGCCGAGATTTTGCTCGATTTGGGCATGGACGCGGACACGATTTGCGCCGCGCTGCTGCACGACACGATCGAGGACACGCCTACGACCCGCGAGGACATCGAGCGCAACTTCAACAAAACGGTGGCGGAATTGGTGACGGGCGTCACTAAATTGGACAAAATCGTCTTTAAGTCCAAGGCGCAGGAGCAGGCGGAAAACTTCCGCAAGATGTTCTTTGCGATGACCAAGGACATCCGCGTCCTGATCATCAAATTGGCCGACCGCCTGCACAACATGCGCACGCTGGCCGCGCTGTCGTGGGAGCGGCAAAAGGCGATGGCGGAGGAGACGCTGGGGCTGTACGCGCCGCTCGCGTCCTACATCGGTTTGAGTTTCTTGAAATGCGAGTTGGAGGACCTTTGTTTAAAAGCCCTGCACCCCTTTGTCTATGACAATTTAGTCGCGGAGATCAACGAAAAGCGCGCCGAACGCCAAAACAAGGTTGACCGCTTTATCGCCGAAATCGCCGGGTTGCTGGACGAGTTGGGCGTCAAAGGCGAAATTTCGGGGCGGCAAAAGCACCTGTACAGCATCTATCGCAAGATGGTCGAAAAGAACAAGAGCCTGAACGAGATTTACGACTTGACCGCGATCCGCGTGATCGCGGACACCGTGGATCACTGCTACGCGCTGATCGGCAAAATCCATTCGGTTTGGCGGCCGATTCCCGGGCGGATCAAGGATTATATCGCGGTGCCGAAATCCAACCGGTACCAAAGTTTGCACACTACGGTCATGACCGGCGCGGGCACGCCGTTTGAAATCCAAATCCGCACGCAGGACATGCACCGCGTGGCCGAATACGGCATCGCGGCGCATTGGAAATACAAGGAAAAGCGGGGGGCGGGCGACACCGACCTCGACGAAAAATTGAAGTGGCTGCGCCGCGCCGCCGACGAAAGCGGCGACCTGTCCGACCCCGAGGAGTTTTTGCGGGGTTTCAAAATTGACCTTTACGGCGGGCAGATTTTCACGTTCACCCCGAAGGGCGACGTGGTGATCCTGCCGAAAGGCTCCTGCCCGATCGACTTCGCGTATAAGATCCACGAGGCGGTCGGCCACAAATGCGCGGGCGCGAAGGTCAACGGCCGCATCGTGTCGCTCGACACCAAATTGGCGACGGGGGACTATGTGGAAATTTTGGTCAACCAGAACGGCAAAGGCCCCAAGCGCGACTGGCTGAATATGGCGGTCACGGCGTCGGCCAAGGCCAAAATCAGGGCGTTTTTCAAACGGGAGGAGGGGAAAGCCGTCAAAGCCCCCGTTTCCCCGATCAAGCGCGGCGGTTCGCCCCCCGACGCGCCCCCCAAGCCGGTTTCCACGTTTATCATCACGGCGGCGGACTCGAAGGGCCTTCTGGCGCGGGTGGCCTCGGTGATCGGCGAGGACTTGAAACTGTCGATTAAAAGCATCGCGGCGATCGAAAAGAGCCGGCAGGCGACGATTACGGCGGGCTTGGAAATGCGCCGCGGCACGGACGCCGACGTTGTGATTCAAAAATTGAAACAGATTAAGGGCGTCAAGACCGTATACATCAGGCGGTAATTTTAAACGGCATATACTGTTTTTTACCTTATACAGGCGATTGTGCGGGGGAAACTTTTTTGAAAAAAAGAAGTGTCCACTTCGAGGTTTCCCCCCGCGCCCCTTTCCAAAAACTTTCAACATTTTGCTTTGCGAGCCGCATAGCATTGCCGTGTCATTAGGTTTCGTAACAACTCTATTGCGGGAAACGTGCACCTGCCGGTCATTAGACTTGTGCGAGGAGCGCGGAAGCGCGACGCGGCAATCTCTATAAAAAGAGCGGCGTTTCGTGGTCGGTAGAGATTGCCCTCAAAGCGCGCTTTGCGCTCCTCGCAATGACCTTTTCAATGCTTATCAACGCTGTTTGCCCACTCCCTTTTCGCTTGACAATCGCGTGATTTGCGGCTATAATAATAAAGCGTCTGTTTGCCGACGCAATCCGCAAGGAGGGCGCGTTATGAACCCTATTTTCGATAAATCCGCAGTCCCGACACGGGAAAGAATCCTTCACGCGGCCATCAAACTCTTTTCCGATAACGGCTATAATTCCACTTCCATGCGGGACATCGCCGCGGCTGTGGAAATCCGGGTCGCTTCCATTTATAGCCACTACTCTTCCAAAGAAGAGATTTTACAGGCGGTTTATGAATTTTTCACATCGAATTGGGAAAAGGCCTGCCCCGACTTAAACGAGATTTTGCGCTTTGCGGAAACCGCGCACCCCTATGAGGTTCTGCAAAAAGTGGAGTTTCACTACGAGCCGCATATCCAAGAGGATATGGACCGCATTATGATGATCGCCGCCCGCAGGATACGCTACGACCCCAGCAGCGCGGAGTTCGCCCATAAATACGTCATCGGGCATCTCGAACACACCTTGAAAACCGTGCTTGCCCGCCTCATCGAACTCGGCAAAATCGAGCCGCTGCCTATAAAGCCTTTAACCGTCCTGCTATGTTACTTTTCCTTCGGCACGGCCGTGTTGAACAGCACGGTTTTGGAAATCGGCCTGCAAGCCTGGCAGGAGTGCATGGCCCTCGTTTTCTCCTTGATTAAGCCCACGGGGAAATAAAGCCGCCGGGTTGCGCCGTCAAACCGCTTGCGGTTTGCCGTGACGGGTACGGCGTAGCCGAACGCAGTGAAAACCCAAGCGCAGTCCGCATCGGCCCGGCTATTTGTACACTGCCGGGGGGGGCGGGAAACGCTTTACATTTTCTTTAATATCGTATATACTATTGGAATTGTTTTATTTCCGTATCTGATAGCGTGGGGTTCTTTGCGTATCCGATAGGGCGGTTCTTTTGAGGTTGTGCGGTTTTCATTTGCCGTGTAAACCGCAACGGGCATTTATTAAACGGAAAGGGCAATAATCTTTAATTTTGCGGGAGTGGCGGAATTGGCATACGCGCATGTTTGAGGGGCATGTGGAGACATCCGTGCGGGTTCAAATCCCGCCTCTCGCACCAAAAACTTTTTAATTATTTCCCAAACTGCACCACCATATATAGGCGGTGCAGTTTTTTTGTGCCCCGAAACCGATATTCGGTGCCGATAAGGCGCTGCATATGCCATGCGGGTACGCGAGCAAATGTTTTAATACGAAAAAAAGGATTACACCACCTGTTATTAAACTGCTTTTGCGACGACCGTACCCGCAACCTTGCCACTTATTTTAAGCCTGCTATCATGCTATCATGATAGCAGGCCATACAAGATACACGCGGAAAACACAAAGAAAAAGGACGATTGCAGTATGGATATTTTTACCGATATATCGGCGGTTAAGGTTTACTACACGTGGAAGCCTTGCACGGCGGCCAAACGGCGGCCGCATTCGATTATCGTCCGGGACGTTAGACGTCTGTTGCTGAACGGGATCATGGATATTATTTACAAGGATACGAAACACCGCTTTATTGAAATTTCCCTCATCGTCGCTGAAAATGACGTTCAGGGCGATAATCGGGGAAAGGAGCAAGCGGCATCGTAAGCGCGGGGAATGCCGGCGGCTCGGCCGACGGGGAGCAACATGGAAAGAAAGAGGTTCGATAAGATATTGGCCGACATCGAGGACGAGAGTAATTCCTACGCCGGCTTTCCGTATGCCTACGAGCAGTGCGTCGTCGCGCGGGAATTGCTGCAACGGCTGCACGGCGGCGGGGCGATCGGGGACGAGGAATTTGTGGCCTTGTGCGACCGGATCGGCGCGGCCAAGCGGCGGCTGGTCGAAACGAGCCGCGCCTATGTCGCGCGGGCGATCGGGCGGAGCAAATCGGAACTCACGCGCGAAAACATCGTTTACAGCGTGTACGCCGCAGCCTTCGGCCACACGCTGCAAGTCTAATGAGAAAACCGCCCGTTTCTTGAACCAAGGCCGAAAAACCCGACCTTGGCCAAAACATCACCGGAGTCGGAAAACCTTACTTTGGCGTTAAGATAGTCCGGGTCGGGAAAATCAATGTTGGGCTAACCAAGTGCGCGGTTAAAACAGCGGCGGAAGGAGTATGGCCGATGAAAGACGTAGCGGAGGCGGCAAAGTTGATACAAGCGGAAATAGCGCGGATCGAGGGGCTGCCGAAAAACAGGACCGACGCGGGGCATTCTACGTCGTGGTACGGCCCGCTGGTCAACGGCGCGCGGGTCGAGGGCTTGCGATTCGCGCTCAACGTCCTGCGGGACGAAACGAAAAAGGCATGACGGCGCGTTGCAATGAGGAATTTGCCGTATATACGTATAGACGTATATACGAGAACACAAAAAAAGAGAGATTGAAATGGGCGAAAGGATTAAAACGCTTTACGGAAGCGACGATTTCGGGGTAACCCCCGCCGAGGTATGGAAGGATGCCGCGCTGGACCGTAGAACCACAGCGTTCTACACCGGCATAACGTCGCTTTGCTTTAAAGCCGACAGGCCGTACTGTGTCACAGATCGGAAGGCTTTGCGGCAGGTCACTGTGCCGAATCCGCAGTATAGGACAATAGAGAGAATGCTCGAAGTTTTAAGACAGCGGGGGCATATACGTTACGAAGTTATCGACGGGGCGGACTGCATAGTCCCGACGATTGACCCTATAAAACTAATTGAGGAAGGAAACCGGAATGAATGAAACACGAAACGACAGGAACCAAAAAACAGGCGGCAGGGAACCGAAACTCGGATACTTCTGCTTAATACCCGCGCCGGTCATGA
>JAISFM010000125.1 GCA_031263605.1 Clostridiales bacterium
AAAAATCGTCTCGAACACCGCCGTCACGGTGACAGCGCGCGCGGGCATCGCGAATATGTTGTCGCCGTTGCGCCACAAGTCGTCCGCTTGAATCGGCGCGCCGCCCGCCTCGTAGTCCCATCGCGCGAACCGCATCCCGTCCGGCACGACCGCTGCGAGGGCAATCAGCGTCCCCGCCGCCGCCGCCGCGACCGCCGCGCCGTCCGCTTTGGCCGTCCCGCCGACCACGGTAATCCCGTATGCCGCCGGCGCGCTGTACGCGTCCGCGACAATCAAAACCACTTGATGCGATTTGCCGCCCGCCGTCGCCGTGATGACCGTTTCCCCCTGTTTTTTCAGGGTGACCGCGCCCGTAGCGGCGACTACGCTCGCGACCGACGGGTCGCCGCTGTAAAACGCCGCCGCGCCGTCCGCGGACTCGTCGGTTTTTTGCACGTCCGCGCTCAAAACGATCGCGCCGTCGCTCAAATCGACCTCGATTTTGCCGTTCGTGACGTTTAAATCCCGGTAACGGATTGTGATTCCCGTCACCCTATGTACGGCTGCCGGCGGGGCGACAGCCTTGCCGCCCGTCCCGCCCGTTCCCGTCCCCGTCCCCGACGGGGTTGCGCCGCACGCGAACGCGGCGAGCAACGGCAGCGCGCACAGCGCGGCCGCCAACCAAAACTTAACGCGTTTCCTCATATTTCACCTTCCTTTTACGATTATCGTCTGTACGCGGGTATTTTACCACGCCTTAAATTTTTGTGTCGGACTTCGGGACGAAACGCATAAAAATCGGGACGAAACGCGTTTTGCGCGCGAGTCCCCCGTATCCCTTTACCGATTGAAGTCGATCAGCGCGTCCATAAACGGCTTTTTCCTGCCCCTGCCCAAACTGATTTCGCACTTCCCGACGACCGCCGTATTCCCCCGTACCGCTTTGACGAACGCCAGATTGACCAGATAACTTTTATTGCAGCGGAAAAAATGCTTGTCCGCCAGTTTCTTTTCAAGTTCCGTCAGCGTCGCCGACAAACTGTACGTTTCCGAAACGGTGTGAACCGACATTTTATTGCGAAAACTCTCGATATAGGCGACTTCCGCCAGATTCATGCGCACCGTGCCGGAGTCGGTCGGCAGGAGCAGGAAATTGTCCCGCATCTTTTTCACGCGTTCCGCCGAACGCTTTAAAATCCGCGAAACCGCGAAGTACCCGACCGGCTTCAACAAAAAATCCAGCGCGTCCACCGCGTACCCCTTGACGGCGTACTGCGCCATGTTGGTCACGAATATCAAAATCACGTCCTTGTCCAACCGGCGGATAAACTCGGCGGCGCGCAGCCCGTCCACCCGTTTCATATGTATATCCAAAAAGATAATATGAAACACGGGCTTGTAATCGGCGGTGATCTCGTCGCCGTCCGCAAACCTCTCGATTTCAAAATCCTCGCCGCTCTCCCGCGCGTACCTCTCGATATAATCCGCCAAGATTTGCGCGCTCGAATCCTCGTCGTCCACTATCGCCGTTTTTATCATTTTTACGAACGCGGCCTCCCCCGCCGCTCTGCCTCGCCCCCCATCGGAATCAATAAATATAAAGCGAACCACTGATTGTCCGCGCTGATCTTCATGCTGCCGCCGTACTTTTCCGCCGCCGCCTTGATGCTCTTTACGCCGTACCCGTGATTTTCCCTGTCGTTTTTCGTCGTAACAGGCAAGCCGTCCTTGAAACGCGGCGTTTCCTCTATGCCGTTCTCGAACCGAATCGCCAACAAGTTGTTTTGCGCGTACACCGCCGTTTTAATCAGTTTCTTTTCGGGGTCCGCCAACGGCTCCACGCTCTCGATCGCGTTGTCCAGCGCGTTCCCGAATATCGAACAAATGTCCATCACGTTTATAAACCGCAGCAGCGCGCCGTCCGCCACACAGGTGAAAGTGATGCCGTGCCCCGCGCAATACATGCTCTTGCCGGTTAAAATCGTGTCCAATACCTTGCTGCCCGTGTCGTACTGCGCCTCGTAATACCGAATGCCCTTTTTGACTTCCTCTATGTATCCGGCCTTTTTAACGCCGTCGCCCTCCGCCTCGATCGCCGCGATTTGATTCTTGAAATCGTGCATTTTGCGGTTTAAGGACTCTATGTTGTCCTTGAAATACACGTACTGCCCGTACTGCCGTTCGAGCGCGCCCCCCATGGCGTTCAATTCAAACTTCGCGCGCATCCAAAGCCTTTGTTCCTGATGCGCGTAAAACAATAGTATCCCGCATAAATCCACTAATGTGCGGATATAGAATATCTCGCCCGCGTATTGGCCGCTGATCGGCGTGTCGCGGCTAATGAAACTTATGTTGCTGATAGCGAATACGGCCACCGCGATCCCCGCCGCCGCAACCGCGTCCCTATACGATACGCCCAAATCCAAATTGCCGGCTTTGTAACGCCGTTCCAAAAAATACGTCCCCGTAAACACCGCCGAATAAAAGACCGCCAAAACCGGTATGCCGACGGCCGCCCTGTCGCCGCCCGCGACCGTTTCCGCCACGTAATAATAAAACTGCCATTCGAGCGACGCGGCAAATTCCGCCAACACGAACGCCCGCGCCGTCCAAAACACCGTTTCCAACGGTTTGACCCCGCACAGCGCGAATATGCAAAAATACATCAGAAGCACCGCCGCGACCATGCCTGGTATCCACAGGGACACAGGCAGTTCCCCCGCCCCGATTTGCAGCCCGATAAACGCGCTCAAAAACAAAGCGGCGGCCGCGGCCGATTTCGCGCCCTTGAACCGCCTTTTCAGCGTCAGCGCGTAAATCATGCACGCCGTCCATTCGGCGATGGCCGTGTAAATTCTCGGTATATCCGCGCCGTTCACCGTTATGCCCCTCCGCGATCTCTCCGTTCTTTTCCGTATTGTTACGCCGATTTGCCTTTTCTCTGAATCCTTATTTTTTGAAAAGCACTCTTTTCAAAAAATAAGGGCTAGCCCTTATAGCCGCCGCCGTTTCCTCGGCGAGCCAACTCATAAAGTCGTTTTAACTATATTATAATATTTTCCGCCAAATGTAAAGCGTTTTGAGGGGAATAGCGTTAAAACGGGCCGAGAAAGGAAAGGAAAGGGATAAAACCGTCGGCGCGGTGTAGAGCGAAACCGAACGCGAGGAGAAAACGTGCGCGAACACCGCTACTGCATAACAACATTGACCGACGCAAAAGAAAAAATGAGCACCAAGGCCAAACGCAAAAAATGCGAGCACGATTGCGAATTTATGGCGGACTTCCTTTTATCCGCTCTATGATAAATCCAACCCAATGTTTTAATGCGTAAACCTTGCGTTCGGCAATTCTTAGAAGTACTCGACCGTTCTCTCCTTTTCTTTTCCCTGTTTTTCTTAAAACGCAAAAAAGACCGCTCGTCCACGACGGACGGTCTTGGACAGGAAACAGGCGAGGTATTTGATAACGATAAGGCTACGGACTTTCGGCTTTTTGCTCTTAAAGATTTTATATCATTTTTATACTGTTTTGCCGTTGTTTTATATATTTTTATCGTTTTTTATATCCGCAATTTATATATAAACCTTTTTATTTATTGACAATTTACAATTGACAAATTTCGGATGCTGACGCAAAAAGAACCCTTTATTATGCTGTATGTTTCTTACCCGCCGACCCACTGGCATGACGAACCCCGACCGCCCTTCGTCTTTCGTCCTTCCTACTTATGTCAATCCCTATTCTTACCCGCCGACGGGCTTGCTTTACGATAATTCGACCGAAATTTGTCAATTGTAAATTGTAAATTGTCAAACTACTTCCTACTTCCCTACCGGCCCCGCTCCCTGCGGGCGTACCGTCGTCACGATTAAATTTTCCCGGCCGAATACCGGCGCGAACGTTTCCGTGAAAGCGTCAAACTCGGACTCGTGGACGAACGCCAAAACCGTGCCCGCAAAGCCGCCGCCGTGCACCCGATACGCGCCTTTTTTCAGGACGCGCCCCGCCATGTACAGCGCGAGCGGAATGCGCTGTTCCGCGTCGCCCGGCGCGTAGCAGTTTTGCAGCAGTTTGTAACTGCTTTGGCCGGACGCCGCGACCGCCGCGAAAAACGCCGGCGGTTTATTATCCCGCAACGCCTTGAACGCCTTTTCGACGCGGGCGTTTTCATCAAAGAAATGCGCCGCGCGCAACACCGCCCGCCCGCCGACGGCGTTCCGTCCGCCGACGGCATTGCATTCGCCGACGGCGTTCCGTCCGCAGAGGGCCGGAATAGATCCGTAAAACTCGCGGGGCGGGACGTCGGCTAAATAGTCCCGCTTGAAAAACCGCGCCACGGCCTGCATCTCGGATTTGATCGCCGCGTAGTGCGCGGTCATGTCCGAATGGTCGCCGCCCGTGTTGACAATCACGATTTTATAACCGTCCAACGCGGGCGTTACGCTCTCGATCCGGGGCTTTTCCGCGTCCTTGAAATCTATGTACGTCGCGCCGCCGAGCGCGATCCCCATTTGATCCAACAGCCCCGACGGTTTGTCCATATAGACGTTTTCGGCGTACTGCCCGATCTTGGCCAGCGTCACCCGATCGGCCGCGCCGCCGTTGTAAAACTCGTTCAAGATTTGAGCGGCCAGCAATTCGAACGCCGCCGAACTCGACACGCCCGCGCCCACGGGGATCGTACTGACCGCCTCGGCGCGGAAACCGCCCGTTTTCAACCCGCGCTTTAAAAAGCCGTCGGCCACGCCGCGCGTCAAGCCTTGGGGCGAGCCGGTCTCGGCGGGGATTTTCGCCGTGTCCGACAAGTCCACGCGGACGGGCGGGAAGCCCTTGCTGTTCAGCGTGATCACATTGTCGTCCGTTTTTTGCGCGTCGGCCGTCAGAGCCAATTCGATGGCCGCCACCAGCACCTTGCCGTGGTTGTGGTCGGTATGGTTCCCGACGATCTCGATCCGTCCGGGGGATACGAATTTGAACACTTCTTTTCTTTTCCTTTTTTTGTCGTTTGTTGCGTTTTGGTTGTTTGGTTGTT
>JAISFM010000176.1 GCA_031263605.1 Clostridiales bacterium
CCGCCCGCCCTCTTGGCCCGAATCACGATTGTGCCGACCCGCGCGACGGTCAATACGCCGCCCGTTACCGCCGCGCCCTCGGCCGCCGTGCCGCCCGTAATCTCGTAGGTGATTTCGCCGTCGCCGGAGCCGCCCTCGGCGGTCAGAGTATAGCCCGCGCCGACCGCGCCCGCCGCGTCGCCCGACAGGAACAGCGCGCTTTGGTTTTGCCGCGGGGCGAGAAGCGTTTGCGCGTCAAGCAGCGCGTCGATCTTGGCCTCTTTCTGCACCGCGGACGTTTCGGGCATGGCCTCGGCCTCGGCTCTCGCGGCGGTAAAATCCGCCCAACTTCCGTCGGTATAAGCCTTGTCGCCGTTGTCAACCGCCTGTAATTCGCCCTTCACTTCGTCGAGTACGTCGTCCAACGAAACAAGGCCGTCCAGCGCGGCGTTGAGCGCGGCTATTTTCGCGGCGACTTGCGCGCCGCCGTCCTCGGGCAGGGCAAGCGCGATTTCAACGGCCGAAAGGAAATCCGACCAGCCGGCGGCGGTGTAGTCCGTGTTGCCCTCGGTGATTTTATCGCTCGCCGCTTGCTTTGCGTCGTCCAAAGCCGCCGCGTCCGCGACGGAGACCAAACCGGCTGCGGCCGCCGCCAAAGGCGTATACAAATCAAGCAATTCGTCTATGGCCAGCGTATCCGGCTCCGCGCCCCCGATCTTGCCGTAAGCGTCCGCGAAAGCGTCCCAACCGAAGGCGTAAAAACCGCTGCCCTCCGCGTAAGCCGTTTCCGCCGCCGCAACCAGCGCGGCGAACTTGGCCGCCATCGCCGTTTCGACCGTTTCGGAATCGTCCAGCACAGTCAACCTGCCCAAAGCGTTCTCGTTGCTTACGCCGCCGGTTATCCGGATATAGCCGTCCCCGAACATCTGATACCGCGCGCCGTCGTTCTCGAACACGTCGGACACGGGCGCGCCGATTTCAAAGACGGCCGCGTTCGCGATTTCCACGGCGTAAGCGACTTCGTCCCGCAACAGGAAAACCCGTTCCAAATCGGCGTTATAGACCAAATAGGCCAAGTTTTTCCTAATGTCGTTGTCGTATGCGACCACCGCGACGCTGTCGCCGTAGCGGAACTCCATACCGCAGAACACGTCTTCGCCGCGCAGATTCACCACATAACTGCTGTATACGCCGGGGTTAAAACCCGACGCGACAAGGCTGTCGTATTTTTCCGAGAAGGCAAGGCTGACCGCCTTGATTTCGTCGTCGGTCGTCAACGCCGACAACAGAGATAATTGGCGGGACGACCCGGTAAGCGCGACCGCGCCCACCCAGCCGGCGGCGTTGGAATCGGCCGCCGTTTCAACTCCGGTCGATTCGTCGATATTTTTGTTGTTGACGATCGCGGCCGTACCCGCGTCCCAAACGGTCAAACTGTAATTTTCCGCGACGACATAGCCGTTGCTGAAATTTTGGTACAACTTGCCCTCCCGCTCAAAAGCGGCGGCGACCGGCATTCCCAACGCGAGTGAATTTTCGCGCCACGTTTCGCCTATTTTCAAGGTCATCGGCACGGCGGTATCGGTTTTGGCGTTATAGGCCACGAACGCGGTGCCGGTGTTTCTGGAAGTGTGCGCCCTGCCCACGCTGAGCGATACCATCATAAAGACGTCGGCGGCAATCCATTGGTGCCGCCAGCCCTCGCCGAAGGAGTCGAAGTTATCGTCCGTAAGGTACCCGGCGTTGTTCGCCGAGTAGAACGGTATCTCGCCGTCGGCATAGATTGCCGCGGGCGTTTTCTCCGCCGCGTAAGCCGCCATGATCGTTGCGTTTATATCGTTGAGGAACAATTCAAAAGCGGCTTTATAGTCCGTCCAGCCCTTGCCGCTGACCGACAGCACGTCTTTGTCCCCGCTCAATTTCGCCGTGATGACGGGCAGGCTTACCGTAACCGTATGCTGTGCCTGTCTGTCCCCGTCGTCGGCCCCTATAATGACCGTGCCTACGCCGCGGACGACAAGTTTATTGCCCGACAAAGAGGCCGAGCCTTGCGCCGTGCCGCCGACGATCGAATATTCAACTTCCTCGCCGTTTGCCGACAGCGTTATTTCCTCGCCCGGCAAGGCCGTCTTGGGCGCGTCGATGATAAATTCGACCTCGCCGCCCTGCCCGATATTCCGACCCGTTACGACCGTCGCCGCGCTGTTCTCCACCTTGATATAGCCGCCGGTAAAGTTTTGATAGCGCAAGCCGTCGTCGGCCAAAAAGTCGTTATCGGTGGGGGCTTTCAAAGCGGCCGTGTTCGCAAGGAAGGTCGTATAGAACTCGTTGCGCACCGCAAAAACAGTGTCCTTTACCAGATTGTACATGAGCAGGGACGCGCCGTCGGCGGTACTCTGCCCCGCCCTGAAACGCTGCACGTATTCCTTTTCGATGCTGCCGGGGCCTGTCTCAAAACTCCACTCGCCAAAATCAAGGCGGACGGGCTTGGCGGGAATGCCGAGATCGAAAGGCGCGCCGTACGCAACGCCCGTAAACGCGTTCTCATACGCGCTCGCATACAGCGCGGCAATTTGGGCGGTGGTTTTTGTGCCGTCGCCGAAGTCCGAGGGTTTCAGCCCGTCGCGCGAATCCGCAAAACCGATCGCGCCCACGATGCCGGCGGCGTTGGACGGGATAGCGATTTCCTCGCCCTCGGCGTTCATGTTTTTTCCGGATACTACGGTGTAATTAATATCACCACCGCCCAACAGGCGAAAGTGATAATAACCCTCGTGCTTATTTATTAAACTATTGCCACCTTTATTGTACTTTATGTAGCCGCCGATAAAGTTTTGAACCCAAAAGTTGTCATCCGCAATCGTAACATTGAAACGGTTTGCAATTGCGTTTGACAGGGTAGCGCTATTGCTGCCGGAGTTAAAGACTTGCATCATAGGTCCCGTTATAAATACAGGCTCGCCCGTCTTAAAATTAAAATGAATCGCGCCGCCGCGGTTGTGCCATACCGTATTGTCCCACCACGTTTCTATGCCGTCGTTCAAAAACGCTATACCCGCGGCCGTCAACACATCCTCGGTGCTGTCAAACTTATAGCGCGCCCATTGATCCGCCGAGAACCCATTCGCAGAGCCGTATCGGTTTACGGCGGTTATTTCAAACGAGCCGCCCGACATGCCGAGTTTAGAAAAGAAAGGGATTTCGTTGGCCAGATACAGTTCGTCGATTGCGTTGCGCATTTCCTCGTTCGTCGCCGTCGCCTGACCCTCGCTGGCTTCGTCCGCGGCTTCTTCCGCGGCGGCGATCGCGCCGCGAATTTTACCGTTGATGGCGTCTATCGCGTCCTGCAACGCCTCGTTGATTTCGTCCTTCGTCAAGCCCGCGGATACCGCGCTGTTGGCGTTAAAGGTCAAGCCGTCGGTAAAGCCGCCCGCGGGAGCCGTCCAATCCGCAGATGCCCCCCGGTTGGGAGCCGCTAGGCCGAAGCCCGTTACAAGGAGCATAACGGCCGCGCAGATGCACACCGCGGCGGCGTTCGCCCTTTTGTTAGGTGATTTTTTCATGATTTTCAATCTCCTTACACCATTTTATGATATGACAAATATTACATTATTGATATTTTTCACATCATTTAATCTATTATAACATATTCGGGTGGGAATAGCAACAACTTTTTTGAAATGTTTAGTATCTTTTTTATAATGATAAATGACTAATGATTAATTGTTGACCTGTCGGGAAAGGGACTTTGGGGGTGATTTGCGTTTCTTGGCCGACGGCGGGATTAAATGCGGAATGCTTTTTTAATGCAGAATGCAAAATGCAGAATTATTGACCTGTCGGAAATGGGGCTTTGGGAGTAATTTGCGTTTCTTTACCGATGGCGGAGCGGTTTTAATAAACCTTATCCGAAATTTATCATTTATCATTTATCATTAGTCATTATCTCAATATGTGGGGGATTTCTCGACTGCGCTCGAAATGACATAGGGTTGCGCCTACGGAATGAGAGAGGAATGCGCGCGGGCGTTCCCCTGTTTGGTAGAGATTGCCGCGTCGCGCTTCGCGCTCTTCGCAATGACCGGCAGGGACACGTTTCCCCGTTATGATAACGCAATGCTATGCGGCTCGTATGACAATTGTTGAAAGTTTTTGGAAAGGGGGCGCGGGG
>JAISFM010000223.1 GCA_031263605.1 Clostridiales bacterium
GAAATAATCCGGATACAACTCGATCAAGATATACAATACCGCCAAACGCTCCTTGTCCAGCCTGTTCCGCAACGTTTCGTAACGCTCTTTGTCGGTTTCGCGCGTCGGCTCGATCAACCTGTACGCGCGGTCGAACAGGCGCGCCCATTCGCCCGCTTTCGCTTTCGGCCAAAGTTCCGCGTCGAGCAGATCGAAGTATATCCTGCCGTCCATATCCTTTATGTGTTCGCGGACGCTTGCGTAATATTCTTTCATCGGAGCGGCCGCCGCGCCGTAAAAATTATCGATAAAGGCCGCCGCCAACGCCTCGAAATCCGCGCCCGTATCCCACATCAATTTGGATGAAAGATACTGTTTCAACTCCGAAAACGCCGTGCCGCCCCTGTTCCCGCCCGTCTGCCCCTGGTCGAACAAACCGAAGCCGCCGTATTTTTCATAGAACTGGTACAGCCCTTGCATCGTCTCGTAACTGTTGAAGTGCGTCAGTAAGTTTCGGAAATTGGTTTGATAGCCCCAAATCAGCAGGTTGTCCGTCAAGGCGGACCAGCCTTTAACCGCCTCGGCGCGAATCGCGTTCACGGGCGCGTAGTTGTTCGGGTCGTCGTAGGCGTACTTGTAATCCGTCCCCATAGGCGCGAGGAAAACAAACAAATCCTCGTCGCAAAGCATTGCGTCGCCCGCCGGCCGGTACCCGCCCCGACCGTCCGCCACGGCTGGCGGCGGCATCGTAAACAGGTACGCGAAAATCCCCACCTTGACGCGGCGGCCGGGCTGTTCGGCGGCAAGCCATTCGCGCAGGCCGCGCGCAAAATAGTTCCCCGCCAAAACGGCCGTGGCGGCGTTCGCGCCGTATTCCCATATGATTTCGCGGCTTACGCTCCCCGTGTCCCACGACGCGCCGTCCTGCTGCCCGAACATGATAAACTCCGTGTCCGGGTTTCGGCGGACGGCCTCTTTCATGCGTTCCAGCGCGACGGCCAGCATTTCCTTGTTCGCAAAATTCACGTCGTCGCCCAGTTGGTTGTAATAGTCGCGGCGCGTTTCCCAAAACTCCGATTTCGGTATGAAGAGCAGCGTCGTCGCAAGGTTCTGCCAGTTATCCGGATCGACACGCATAAACGTTTGACCGGTCTTCATTCGCAGGCGCGCGGCGTATACGGGGTTCGACGATACCATCGAGGAGCCCGGCAGCCGCAGGTCGAACGCCGGCTTTTTCCGGACGGACATCTTTATCAGGTTGAGGCTCTCCGATTTCGTATAGGCGCATTCGTCCGCCGCGTAAGCCTCAAAACCGAACGTATAGCGCATAAAGCCGTACACGGCGTACAGCGCGGCGTCGCCGGTTTGCCCCAGCAAAAACACCGAATCCCCACGCGTCGTGATGTTGAAGCCCGACCGCCCCAAATCCGCGTTCGGCGAAACGCCCGCGCTTTCAGCCAAACGGTTTCGGCCGATGGAAATGTATTTCGTGCCCTCGTACCATACCGCGTCCGTATCGTTAACGGTTTTCAGTTCTGCGCCCGTAGCCTTCCCGAAAAACAAGGCGAGTTCGGACGCGGCGAAAGCCTCGCGCTCCCCGTTTTCCGGAACGATGATACAGTACTCCGTCGCCCCGTTTCGGGCGAGCGGTATGCCGGTCGGCATCAATTCGATTATGTCTTTCTCTTTCCTCACAGTATCCGAACTATCCTTTACGCCGCGTTGAAGGTCAGGACGCGCGTCGCCATATTGCCGTATGTATCGAACGCCGTATAACGCACGGTGTATTTGCCGGCGATTTCCGCGACGGCCGTCGCGCCGTTCGGAACCGTCGACAGCCCATCCGGACGGACTACCGTTACAAAGACCGTCGACGCGCCGCTAACCGTGTCCTCCGCCGTCGCCGACGGGATTGCCGCCGCGCCGCCTACCTTTACATCCGCGATCGATTCGGCGAAAAGCGTAATGACGGGCGGTTCCGTGTCGGCCGCGTATACGCGGTAAATGGCTTGCGCGCCGTTGCCCGAAGAATCGACCGCGCGGTAAGTAACCGTATAAGCGCCCACGCGCGAAAGGGCGATTACGTAGGGCGCGGCAGGGACGTTTTCCAGCGGTACGCCGTCCTTGTCCCGCATAACCGCGCCGTCGGGGCCTTTGACCGTGACGGTAAACGCCACTTCGGTATCCAACACGTCCGCGGCGACGGCGGCGGGAATAGCGTACTCCGCGCCCAACGCGAATGTTTTTGCCGCCCGTTCCTCTATATAAATATCCGGCTCCTTGCCGTCGGTACCCGAGGAGGACATTTTCTGCTCGTTAACGGTGCGGAACGCAACCTTCCCCGCGCCGTCCGGCACGGAAACGGCCATTCGGACAAGCCCGCTGGGGAAACCGCCGAAAGCCGCGCCCGACAAGGTCGTCCCGACCGCCGCCGACATCGAAACGCCGTCGCGGAAACGGTTTTGGACCGCGTCGTAGTACAGGACGAACGTCGTGCCGGCGACGTTGTAAAACGAGCCCTTTATCCGGTAAGGCTGTCCATCGTTGACCGAAAAGAAACTTGTCGCCCCGTTCGCCGCGCCCCGCAGCAGCGACAGTTTTAACGCTATGCCCGGATTTTGGGAATCGCGGAGGTGAAAATCCACCCTGTTCGCCGCAGGGGTAGGGCTTATGTTGAAATTTAGGTTAAACGTCCCCGCCGACAGGGGAATCAGATACTCCGCGTACGCGCCGGGCGCAGCCGCCTCCAAATACACGCCGTCCGCGTCGGACGATACCGTCATGCCGCTTTCGGCAAAATATTGCGTCATATCGTAGCCCTGCCCGCTCTTCAAAATCTTTACGGGCACGAGCACGCGCATTTCGCTTGTACCTGCCCTGTACACGACGGTCACAATATCGCCTGACGCGCCGACGGCGGGACTGTAAACCCCGTCCGGAACGGGCTTCTCCCCGCCGCCGTACTCGACCGAAACGGCGGCGGGTGCGCGGACGGGCGACGCGCCGGAATAATCCGTCGCGTAAACCGTGGGCAGCGCATACGCTGTGCCTTGAATAAAGGCGGCGGGGAAATCCGGCTCGCCCTCGAATACGGGGACGGGGTTCGCCCAAGCGGTAAAGGAAAGCCCCGCTTCGCCGCGCGCGCCCAAATAGTCGGTCGCCCTGTACGTGAGAATGTACTCGCCGTTTTCGACGGGCGTGAACACGCCGCCGTAAACCGTCCCGGCCTTTCCGGACGGCGACAAATAGGATATTTCAACTAGGTACGGGCCACTCCCGCCCGTTACGTCGGGTTCGGGCAACGTCGCGGGTATGCCCGCGTAGCCGGATAAAGCCTCCGGCGAAACGGCCGCCGAAACGCCTACGGGCGTTTGGACTGCGGTTATGTACAAAACCTTGACGGCCGTTTTTCCGAAGCGGTTTTTCGCGGTATAGACCAGAGCGTATTCGCCCGGGATCGGCGGCGTAAAAACCCCGCCCGCCACGTCGAAACAGATCTCGTGCGGCGTTTGATAGGCGAATACCGCCGAAACTGAAACTGAAACCGCAAGTTCCCCGTCCGCGTCCTTTGCGCGCGCGGCAAAGACGGGATAGTTCCGCCCCGCCGCCGCGTCCGGCAAAGCGTTCTCGTCTAACCCTTGGGTATCTATTTGAATAACGGGCGCGTCCCCCTCTATGTACGCCTTTTCAAGAGGAAGTCCGTTCAGATCCGCCAAAAAGTAATTGCACCGCGCGGCGACGGGGATATAGGCGCGTATCGATACTACGACCTCGCCCGTGGCGAAGCCTTTCCACGGATCGGGGAATTGTGTCGGGTCGTCGAGGTCGCATATCAGCCTGTTCTCCTGTCCCGCAAAGCCGGTATTGCCGATATGCAGCGACTTTTCCGCGTAATCAAAATAAATTTCCATCGGCGCGATTTCCGCGTTGCCCGGCCTCACCGCGCCGGAAGGGGACAGCGTACAGACGCGCCCGTAAGAGTTGCCGACATGGAAGTTAGAATACGGGCTTGCCGGGCTGCCGCCCTCATAGCCCGAAAGGGCTTGGCCCGCCGCGCCGGTCCTTATGTACGACAGCAAAGGATCGCCCGAGTTGCGGTTGGACTGTACGGTAACGAAGTTATCGGGGTCGCGCGCGTCGATAATTCGGATCTCTACGCCGTTGCTTTCCCGAACGCCAGGGGTTTCGGGCGTAAAATAAAGTTCGAGTAAGCGGTCGGATGACGTATTGCCGGAAATGTCGATCACCTTATTGCAAGTAAACTCGTTACCGCGCGCCAGCGAAATATTGATACCGCCGCGCCCCTGCAAATAATCGGTGCGGCCGTACCCGGCAAAGTCGCCTTCCCGCACGGAATACGCTCTTTCCCCGACCAGAAACGCGCGCGAAAAGCAATACGGGCGGCCGCCGAATTGCGCGCCGTATTGAAGCGTATATTGCCCCGTTTCATTGAGGATGTGCGTCTTGCCGGTATATGCCGCGCCGGATGGGAATTGCAGGACGGGCACGGCCGGCTTGGTTTCCGTCCCGAACGAGATTTCGGGTATATCGAAAGCGACCGTATCGCCCAAAGGCCGCCAAGAGGGCGTATTAGCCGCGCCTATCGCGGGCAGTCCGGCGGATACGGTGATTTCGCGTTTTGCCGCGCAATCGATTTGCGCGTTCGCCGAAACGTAGATAAATTCATACGCGCCCGTTTCTGCGAAAGTAAATTCCATGCCGGGCGCGACAAAGATCCCGTCGTAACCGTCCAAAACCGCGCCGTCGCGCTTGACCGTCAAGCGGGTCGCAAAGGCGCGTTCCGGCGCAACGGCGACAGGGGTCGAGACCGTACCCGCCGCCAAAACGGTTTTGCTTCCCGCGCCCAACGCGCCCTCGGTTTCAGCCTGTGAAAGCGAAACGGCCGCAACGCCCGGATCGAGTGCTTCCGAAACGGCAAGCGGGTAATCCTTCGTCGTTTTCACGCCCCTGCCGTCCCGCGCGCTGTATCGGATAGTATATTTGCCCGCGGCCGGGGGCGTAAAGGCCAAGCCCTCGGCATACGGTCGGCGGGACATAACCGTTTCCCCGTCTTTCAGCGCTTCACATTCCGCGCCGGTTACCGCGCCGTCCGCCACATCGTAGGCATACGGAGCCGGTATTTTATACGGCTTTCCCGCCGCCCCGTTGACGGCGACGTCCGCAAATATGCGCGGCCCCGCGCTGTTGACGCCCGCGCCCGACAAAAGCGGCGTATCAAACCTTTGCCCGTTGAGGCGGTATAGGATAAGCCCGCTTTTCCCGTCGGTTTTTTCAAAAACAAAAGCAATCTCGTATTCGGGCATAGCGTCCAGCGTGCCGCCTATTTCGGCGCGGTCGTTTCGGGAGAAAAAGAAATCCCATACAAGGAACTCGTTATCGCCGTCCGCTATACAGACCGTCATATCGTCCGGATTGAAAATCAAGCGGTTGGCGCGCGTGTTCTCGGGAACCGACGTGTATTTGCCCGCCGCGTTCTTTGCCGCCGTCCCGCCGACGGGCGCGCCGCCGGAATAAAAGATCCCCGCCTCGCGCCCGAACGCCGAAACGCTGGCGTTCAAAGCCCCGTCTCCGCGCCCGATGTGTATGCCGAAACCGTTCGACGGGTTGTTTTGATCCTCAACCAAGACGGAAAGCCGCGTCAGCCCGTCCCCGGCGAAAGAAAACTCCGCGTCGAACGCGCCCGACAGAGTATCGACGGTTTTCGCGCGCGCGCCGACCGTACTGCCCGTAATCAACAGCCCGCGCCGGCCGTCCGCGCCCGCGGCGGCCTCTTGCACCGACGCGTTCGTATACTCGAAAAAATCGGAGGTATAAAATTTTTCCGCGCGGACGCGTCCCTGCCCCAAGGAAAGCACAGCGCACACGGCGGCGACCACGGCAAACGTGGCAAACGCAATAACAAACACTCTTTTTTTCATTTTATTCTTTGAGCCCTCCCATCGTCATATTGACCAACAGCCGTTTATGGAACGCCAAAAACACAATCAGCACCGGCAAAAGCAGCAGCATACTGCCCGTCAGTTTCATCGGGACGTTCGCGATGGTACCGACCTGGTTAAAACTGAAAGCGAATACCCCGTAGGCGACCGTGGGACGGCTGGGCAGCCACAACAGCGATGTTTGGTAATCGTTCCACCGCCCCACGAAATTCATCAGGAACAGCGTGGAAAACGCGCTCGCCGCCATAGGGAGCATGACTTGCAGCATGACCCGCAAATTCGTCGCGCCGTCGATTTTCGCCGCCTCGATAAAACTCTTGGGGAGTTGTTTAAAGGTGGCGTAAAAAATCAAGTACCCCATGCCGAGGAAACTGAAACTCGATATGTAAATGCCGACGAGCGAATCATAGAGGCCCAACCCCCGCATAAGGCCCAGCGCGGCGGGCAGCGTGCCGACGACGGGCAGTATCATGATGACGATCACCGTTTGATAGATGATTTTGGAAAACTTCCAATCGAAGACCGCCGTCAGGTACGCGACTAGGCAACAGCACGCCGTATTGATGAACGCCGCGCCGAGGGAATACAGCGCGCTGTTCATATACATTTCCGTAAGCAGGATATAATAACGCTGCCCGTTGACCGTGGTCGTAAAAGCAAACTCCTTGAACACCGTGACATAGTTGGAAACCACCCATTTTTGCGGCAACCAGAGCGGATCCTCCACGAAATTATGCGGCGTCTTAAAAGAGGTGTAGACGCTCCATATAATCGGGAAAAAGAACAGGACGACGTACAGGGCGAACCCCGCGAGCAACAGCGCGCCGGTCAAATTCAGCCTTGCGGTTTTTGCTTTGATCCTTTTCATTCCTTAATTCTCCGACGGCCCGAATTTGATCAGCAGGTATCGGACGCCCAGCGTAACGGGTGCGATAATCAAGGTAAGCGTAAGCCCCATCGCCGACAGATATGGGTATTCGGGGAGCGAGTTAGAGCCGCGCGCCGTCAGCGAGAACATATAATAACCGACCGTATAAATGGAAAACTCCGCGTTCTGCCCGTAAAAATCAAACGCGTGGATTTGGTTGCCGAAAAAGCCGGCGAGGCCCGTGACGATAAAGGTTACGAACGTGGGCCACATCAGCGGCAGGACTATGCGCGTGATTTCCTGAACGGAGTTGACCCCGTCAAGGCGCGCGGATTCGATTATGGATTCGTTTATGCTGCGCATCGAGCCGGAGTACAACAGGATCGAGCCGCCGAAGCCGGTAAAAACCCCGTAAAACAAGAGAAACGGCAGGGCGACGGAGGTATCCACCAAAAGCCCCGGTATAGCCTTGCCCGACACCTTGTAAATGATTTCGGGGAGGAATTTCTCAACGAAATACTTAAAAATGAGGACAAGCACGATACTGGCGATGATGGACGGCAAATAGAATATGACCCTAAACGCGCCGGAAAGCGGGAAGTTTTTGAACACGTAATACGAAAACAGCACGCCCAGCGGCATCGTCACGCAAATTCCCGTCAAATACGCCAGCAGGGAATTGCGGAAGGCGATTCTCATCACGATCCCCCCGAAGTCGTCAAAGACCCGCCGGAACGCCGACAGCCCCTCAAAAACAAAGGCGCCCCTTTCCTGGTCGTATTTTTGGAACGCTAGCAAAAAAGAATTGGCGTTCACGCCGAAATAGAACACCGCCAGCGACGCGAGCGGAAGCGCGAGCATCAGCGCGTAAAAGATAAGGTCGCCCTTTTTAATTTTTTCCTTGTAATTGCGCGCCATAAATCCGCCTCCCTTGTCCCGTGCCGCTCCCATAATTTGCACGCTCCCGTTACGCGTTATACGAAAAATAGCCGCCGTACAGCGTTTGCCACGCGGACTGGCTGTGCGCCGTAAGCAGCCCGTCGAAATAGGCGCGCGCGGTAAGGCGCGACTCGTTATAAAAAGCGTTGCTTATGATTTTATAAGGACCGTAGGGCGTTTGGGTATTCCAGCAGTTGCTCGCCGCGAAATCCGAGGGCGAACTGAGGAATATGGGGTTGGTCGAATACGAGCAGACGACGTTGCCGGCGGCGTGCGCCTCGTACAACGCCCTGCCGTACAGGGTCATTTCGGCCAGTTGCGCCTCCGTCATATCGTAGTTATAGGGCTTGGGCATATTCACGATCTGCGTGAACCTTGCCAGCGACTCGTCGGTATGGACAAATTGCAGGAACTTCTTTGCAACGGCGAGTTTGTCGCCCGTCGCCGTAGCGTTGACAAAGCCGGCGCAATGCTTTGTGGTCAAATAGACGGGCTCCGAGCCGATTTTGCCCGCCGTCGCTTTGGGTAGCGGCATCAAGCCGATCCTGCGCGCCGACTTGGACGCGTCCGGGCCGTATTGCTCCTCCATAAGGCTGTAAATGTCGGAAGCCTCGTTTTGCCACCACGTGCCGTCCGCAATCATCGCCACCTTTCTTTTTTTAGACGAAAAACGCCCGTACAGGAAATCCTCCTGCGCGTTCATCTGCGTCGTCGCGCTGCTGAAAGAATCGGGGTCGTAATAGCCTCCGCTCACAATGCGCTTTACGAAATCGAGGGCGTAATAACGCCCCGGCTGGTTATACATCAAATAGCCGTTGCCGTTCCGAATGTCAACGGGCGTCGTCACGGGCGTATCCCCGGAAAAGAACGTCACAATGTCCACGCCGTCGCCGTTCAAGGTATAATTGACCTTCATCTTTTCCGCGCCTTCATAGTCCGCCGCAAGCATCGTCGCCATCTCGTTCAGGTAATCCTGATGGCCTCCCGGCCAAACGATCGGGCGTACACCGCCCTCGGCCATCTTGTCGCACATCGCGAAAAACTCGTCGTATGTGGCGGGCAAGCCGTCGTCGCCCGTACCGTATACGCCGTCCGGGCCGGCCGATTTGTCGCCGAAAGCGGTGAATTTATAAGCGGTGAAAACGCCGCCCTGCTGCAACGCCTCGCTGGGCGCGCCGTTCTTGGCCAAATAAAAGGATTTCTCCTCGAACAAATCTATATCGTAAGCGATACTGGAATACGCCTCGTAAAACGGAAGCGCGAAATACTTGCCGTCGCCGGTTTCAAAATATTCTTTATTGTCCGCCGACAGTTTGTCCTCGATGCTCCGCTCCTCGCCGTACGCGGCCAGCGGCTCACGAACCATGTCCGTAATGTCCGCGAAAAAGTTCCGCTGTATAAACTGATAATAAAACACGCCTTCGGTAAAAAACACTTCGTTGGGCAAATCGGCCATATTGACCAGCAAATTCGTGCCCGTGTAGCCAGTGTTGTCGATTTGCACCTGAACGCCTTTCTTGCCCTGCTCGCAAGAGGTTTCCGCGTACGCCGTTTCAAAACGGGTTTTCACGTCTTGCAGCCAGTTGTCGCGCAAGCCCCCGTACATATTCATTACGTACACTTGCGTTTTTGTAGGGTCGATATCGTCGCCGACGGGGATACGGCAGCCGGCCAAAGAGACGGCGGCAAAAACGCATACCGTCATAACCGCGGCAACCCATTTTTTAAACGGCGTTGTTTGTTTTTGTATTTTCATGTCTTTATCCTCTCTGAAATCTTTCCGTTCCGTTTTGCGCAACTTCGTTGCGCAAAACGGAAAAAGCCCATGGGCTTTTTGTTGTTTCCCCCTCTGCTGCTGTTCTTTATATCCTTAGAGTTGTTACGCAATTAACTTGCGGCGGCCTTACGCGTCTTTTAGTTTCGCCGCAAGCCTATTACGAGGAATGCGAAACGCCCCTTTTGTCATTAGACTTGTTGCGAAACCGCTATCGCGCGAAAAACTTGTCATTTCGACCGGAGCGAATGAAATGAACGGAGCGGAGAGATCTCCGACAATTTAATAATGTGGGAGATTTCTCGACTGCGTTCGAAATGACATGGGTTTGCGCACACATTCCTCTGTTCGGCGGATTGCCGCGCCAAACGCTTTACGTATCTTTCCGCAACAATACTATTCTATCATATCCGCCGCAGCCAGTCAATACCCCCATGTGAAAATTAGCGCGTTTACTGCGTATAATACGCAGTAAACTATGACATATCTCGACCGCGTTCCGTTAGGGAATACAGTCTTTCGAACATATCCGCGACGGTTTCGCGCTCCTCCGCATCGAGGAGTTTTCCCGCCCCGTTAAGCAGGCGTTTTTCGTATCCGCGCAGCGCGCCGCTGGTTCCGCACGATTCGCAAAGCGCGGCCAGCAAAAGCGATAAGTATCTTTTCAGCAACCTTTTCTTTGCCGGGGCGTCGCGTCCGCGATCCGTATAGAGATGTTCTATAACCGCGCCGCCCCGGGCATAAGCCTCTAAAAACCGTAAAGCCGCCGTAAAAATCCCATCGCTCGCAGCATTGTCGCCGAATCTGCCC